>CANNLB010000054.1 GCA_947505565.1 Acidobacteriota bacterium
GGGGTGGCCAGCGGCGATCCGCTCGTAAACCGCGTGATCATCTGGACGCGGGTTTCGCCGACCAACTTGCAGGATCAGGTGACGGTGGAATGGTCGGTCGCTGAGGATGCGGCATTCCGGCGGGTGGTGCAGCGCGGGATCACCTCGACCAACATCGGCTTCGATTTTACAGTGAAAGTGGACGTGACGCGGCTGGACCCGAACACGACTTACTACTATCGCTTTGCCGCGTTGGGGGCGCAGTCGCCGATCGGTCGGACGAAGACGTTGCCGATCGGCGCGGTGGACCGGGTGCGCTTCGCGGTGACTTCGTGCTCGAACTTCCCGTACGGCTTTTTCAACGCTTATCGGATGATCGCCAATCGGGCAGATCTCGACTGCGTGCTGCATTTGGGCGACTACATTTATGAGTACGGGGAAGGGCAGTACGGTACCGGCGCGCCGATTGGCCGGGCCCCGCTGCCAAACAAAGAGATTGTGACGCTCGACGACTATCGGCAGCGTTACGCGCAATACCGCTCCGATGCGGATCTACAAGAAGCGCATCGGCAACATCCGTGGATCGTGGTTTGGGACGATCATGAATCGACCAACGACTCCTGGACCGACGGGGCGCAGAACCACCAACCAGGGACCGAAGGCGATTGGTCCACCCGGCGCGCCGTGGCGACGCAAGCCTGGTTTGAATGGCTGCCGGTGCGGGAGAATCCGTTCCTGAACAGCCAGATCTATCGCACGTTCCGGTTTGGCGACCTGATGGATCTGTCGATGCTGGATACCCGGTTAGCGGGGCGAAGTGAACAGGTGGGCCCGACGAGTCCTCTACTGGCGGACCCGAACCGTTCCCTGCTGGGCTCGGACCAGGAGGCTTGGCTGTTTCAAGAGTTGCTGAGCTCGCAGAATCGGTCGACGCGTTGGAGGGTGGTCGGTCAGCAGGTGATGATGGGGCAGTTGCTGAACCCGGCGGACGGCAACATCTTCAACCCCGATCAGTGGGACGGCTATCCGCTGGCGCGGAACCGTTTCTTGAATCATCTGGCGACCAATCAGATCTCGAATGTCGTGGTGTTGACCGGAGACATTCATTCCTCCTGGGGCAATGAGATTACGGCGAATCCGTTTCTGCCGGGTGGGTTCACGCCGCGTTGTGTGGAGTTTGTGACGCCGGCGGTGACCTCCCCCGGAATCGATGATCGGGCCCAGGCGACAGGCTTCCAGTTGCAGATTGGGGCGACGCACCCGCACGTGAAATATGTGGAACTCTTTCGGCGCGGCTATATGCTGGTCGACATCGACAAGGATCGGGCGCAGGCGGAGTTCTACCACGTGGCGACGATCACTGAGCGGAAGGCGGAGGAGGAGTTCGCCCGAGCTTTACAGGCTGCAAACGGGGTGAGCCGGTTGACGCCAGCGACCCAGTCCCGGCCGCGGAGCAATCCGGCGCCATTCGCTACCTAAGGTCTGTGTCATCCTTGGCTTATGGGCCAGTATTGGCGTCGGCTGAAGAGGGCGATCCAACCCAGAATCTCGCAACGATTCACGTCGGCGGGGTTCTGGTTTACAATCATGATTTTGCTGACCGGAACGGCGGCGTTTGTTTCCGGAAACAATTTGATCTTTTTGATTCTGTCGGCTTTGCTGGCGACGTTGCTCGTGAGCGGCAATCTGAACCGGCTGACGCTGGCGGGGTTGGAAGTGGCGTTTCATCCGCCGGAACACCTGTTCGCGCGGCGGAGCGAGTCGGGTCGGTTCGTGGTGCGGAATACAAAGTGGTGGTTTCCGAGTTTCGCGTTGCGGCTTTCGGGCCGGGACCGCGACGGGATGGGCAAACCGGTTTTTATTCCGTTGATCGCTTCGGGCGAGGCGGTGGAGTTTTACGCCGCCGTGCGGTTCGATCGCCGGGGACTCTATCGAGAGAACGGATTTCAGTTTACGTCGCGGTTTCCATTTGGATTTGCAGAGCGGAGAGCGAAGGTGACGCTGCTAGCCGACGTGCTGGTGTATCCGGAGTTGCGGAGCTTGCACTTGGAAAATTCGGTTTTTGTAGAGCTTTTGGCGCAGGCGGAAGCACGGCGGCGGGGGCGAGGGACGGAGTTTCACCAACTGCGGCCGTATCATTCGCAGGAGGACGCGCGGCACATTGATTGGCGGACTTCGGCGCGGCACGGGGAGATGTATCTACGGGAGTTTGCGGTGGAGGAGCAGCAGGACGTGGAGCTTTGGTTGGACTTGGGCGGGTGGAGCGAGCATGGCTTCGATGTGGCGGTGCGAGCTGTAGCGATGCAGATGTTCGAGTTGACGCGGTTGGGGATTCCTGTGCGGTTGAAGACGCAGGAGCGGGAGATGGCGGTGCCGACCGAGACCGACGTTTTTGGCGCGCTGGGATATTTGGCGGTGGTGAAGGACGACCCGTCGGCGCGGCCGTTGACGGAGGAAGACCAACCGGAGGGTGCGCTGGTGTTGTACTACGCCAGCGACGCGGATCGGGTGCCGGAGGCGTTTCGCGTCCGGGCGATTACGAGCCTGGAGTGGTCGATATTAGGCTGAGTCTCTGGTATGATTTTCGGCTATGAACCTTTGGAATACGCGGGCACTGGGATTGGCGCTGGCCGGGCTGGCGGGAGCGTTGGCTTGGAGCCAATTGCCGCCGCCGCCACCGTTGAACTTGATCAAAATTGCGGACGATCTGCACATGCTGGAAGGCTCCGGCGGCAACGTCGCGCTGTTGACGACGAGCGAAGGGACGATCATCGTCGACGATAAGTTTGCGCCGAACGTGCCGCAGATTTATGAGGCGGCCAAGAAGCTGAGCGATAAGCCGATTCGGTACCTGTTGAACACGCATCACCATGGGGACCACACCGGGGGCAACGCGGGGATGATGGCGAAGGAACCGACCGAGATTCTGGCCCATGCGAATGCGCGGGACCGGATGATCAAGGGTGCGATGCCCGGGGTGCCGCGGATCGGGTATCGGGACGGGATCACGGTAGGATTGGGCGGGGTGGAGGTACGCGCGATGCATTTCGGGCGGGGCCATACCGACGGGGATGCGGTGGTGTTTTTGCCGAAGCATCGGGTGGTGCATATGGGCGATTTGTACTCGGTGGCGGGGCCATTCATTGACTATTCGAGCGGCGGGTCGGCGCTGGAATGGGTGAGTACGCTGGACGGGGCGTTGGCGCTGGATTTCGATACGGTGATCCCAGGGCACGGGCCGGTTTTGAAGAAGGCTGACCTGCGGGAATATCGGAACAAGATTGCGGCGATGGCGAAGCAGATGAAGGATCTGCGGTCGAAGGGCTTGTCGAAGGATGATGCGGTGAAGGCGTTTGACCCGAAGCCGTTGGGCTGGGAGCCGGGTCGGTTGTTGGCGCGGGCATTGCCGGGCCTTTATGACGAGGTTGGTAAATGAGAGTTTGGCTGCTCGGTCTTGTTTGGTCTGTAGCTGTGGCGGCGGCCCCGGCCTGGACGCCGCTGTTTGACGGCAAGAGCCTGAAGGGCTGGAAGCCGTGTAACGGCAGCGCCACGTACAAAGTAGAGAAGGGCGTGATTGTCGGCACGACGGCCGAAGGGAGCCCGAACTCGTTTCTGTGTACCGAGAAAAGCTACGGCGATTTCGTGCTGGAATTTGAGGTGCAGGTGGATCCGCGGTTGAATTCCGGGGTGCAGATCCGGTCGCACCAGAAGGAGACCGGACGGGTTTACGGCTACCAGGTGGAGATCGCCAATGAGAAGGAAGGGGTGTCGGGCGGAATCTACGACGAGGCGCGGCGGGGATGGCTCGCCAATATTGCCCAGAATCCGACGGCCAGCAAAGCATTCAAGGACAACCACTGGAACAAATACCGGGTGGAAGCGATGGGCGACCACATCCAAGTAACTGTGAACGGGGTGGCAGCGGCAGATTTGGTGGATTCGGTGGATCTGGACGGGTTTATTGCGTTGCAGGTCCATTCGTTCAAGGGGGACAGTCCGGCGCAGGTTCGATGGCGAAACCTGCGAATTCAAGATTTGGGGAAGCATGCCTGGCAGCCATTGGGCGATGGGAAGACGATGCAGGGTTGGGTGAAGAACGGCGGCGGGGAGTGGACGGTGACTAATGGGGTCTTCGCCGGACGGGTCACGTCCGACGAACAGAAACGCGGGTTTCTGATTTGGAACGAAGAGTGGAAGGACTTTACGGTGCGGATGCAGTACAAGATTGTGCAGGGGAACAGCGGGGTGTTCTTCCGCATGGGGGACCCGGACAACGGCACCGAGGTGAACAAGATGGGCTACGAGGTGGAGGTGGACCCGACGCGGGATGCCGGGAGTTTACAGGAGCCCGGCAGGGGCGCGCGGGGCTGGATTCTGCACACGGGGCCGGCGGAGAAGACCAACTATTTTAAGCCGAACGAGTTCAATACCCTCGTCATCCATGCGCACGGCGGGGACTTGACGATGCACGTAAACGACGTGAAGACGAGTGAGTTCAAAAACGATCCGGGCCGGAGGAGTGGACGGCTGGCGTTACAGTTGAATCCACGGAAGGAGCTTGAGGTTTACTTCCAGGAGTTCGCGATTCTGGCACCGGTGCGTTAGCGGCGGCGACGGAAAAAGGCCAAGGCGGCCAGGCCGCTGCCGAAGACCAGGTACGTCGACGGTTCGGGCGTCGCCACGACCCCGAAGGCGGCGTTGGTCCAATCGCGGGTTACCGTATCGAACAGGGTCGTGTGGAGGCCGTAGTAGATGCCTTTGTTGTAGGTTCCGGAGCCGCCCGGCTCCGAGGCCGAGGATAAGTCTTGCGAGGTCAGCAGCGGGTGATCCACTCGCCCCGATAGAACCCCATAGAGTCGATTCCGGGCGTAGCGCCGGGTCCCGCTGGCAAAACTGCCCGCCGAGTTCCCACCGATACCATAGCCGACCATGTCGACGAGGGAGCCGGTTGTATCGCCGAAGGTCGGGGCGGTGGAACCATCCGTAATACCGTAGATGGCCGCACCGACCGGGGCGGAGGTGGCCAAACGGAGAATGGCGTGTTGGACGCCGCTGTTCGGCGCGGGCCGATTCTGGAACCCGTCGTGGGCCTGGCTGCTGGCAACGTCGATGGTGATGGTTCCGGAGCCGGTCTGGAAGATGACGTTCCAACTGTCGGTCGGCGGTGAGGATGACGGTGGCCGTAATCAGTGTGTCCGTGCAACTGAATGAGCCACGGGCGGTGTAGTTGCCGATGATGCTCGCTACGCCGGTGTCGGCCGAGTTTCCGGTGGCGTAGCCGGGAGCCGCGTGTTCTGAATGGTGAGAGCACCAAGGGGGGCGCCGGCCACGAATAGGAGCACGCGGAAGGAAGGCAAAAGTTTCATCGCTTGACTCGGCTCTACAATAGAAAATGCGCCAGAAAACTCAGTAAAACAGGATGTTGTGCCCTAGGCCCATTTCTCGGGCCCGGTCCCCGGCGGCGTCTCGCAGGTACCCATTAGGCATCGAAGGGGATCGCCTGGCGGGGTAGCACGAACGTGCTACCGTCGCCCTCAAATGAACTCTGAGCTTGATCCACCCAATCGCCGGTTCTTCGTCACGTCGCTAGCGGCGCGGGTCGCCTTGGTGGTACCGCCGATTACGGCCTCGACGATTTCGACCGACGCGGCTGGACTCATCGCCGGTGAGGTGAAGATCCCGGTGGCGGACGGCGAGGTTTCGGCGTATTGAGCGATGCTCGTAAAAGGGAGGCAGTTTCCGGTGGTACCGGTAGTGCAGGAGATCTTTGGGGTCCATGACCATATCAAAGCCGTCTGTCGTCGGTTTGCCACGGCGGGTTGGTTTGCGATTGCGCAGGAGCTGTATTCGCGGCAGGGCAATGTGGCGCAGTTGGACAACATCCAGGACGTCTTCAAGATTGTGGCCGAAGTGCCGGATAGCCAGGTGATGAGTGACCTGGATGCCACGGTGGCCTATGCGAGCAAGACCGGCCATTGTGACGGGAAGAAGTGGAGTATCACGGGTTTTGGCTGGGGTGGGCGGGTGACTTGGCTCTACGCGGAGCATAACCCAAAGTTGAAGGCCGGAGTGGCTTGGTACGGGCGGTTGGTGGGAGAGGCGAACGCGATGACGTCGAAACCTCCAGGGGATCTGGCCGGTTCTGTGACGGTGCCCGTGCTTGGGCTGTACGGCGGGAAAGCTCGGGGGATTGGGGCGGAAACGCGGGGACAGATGCGAGCGGCCTTGCTGGCGGCGGGACGGCCGAGCGAGATTATCGTCTACCCGGAGGCGGACCATGGATTTCATGCCGACTATCGGCCGACGTACAATGAGGTGGCGGCCAAGGATGGCTGGTTGAAATTACTGGCCTGGATGAAGAAACACGGCGCGGCCTAAATCGATCTGTTCCTACGGAGATTTCTTCGCAATGATTTATACGATTGTCATTGGTTTTATCGTTGGGTTAGTGGCGCGATTTTTGATGCCGGGCCGGGATGCGGCCGGGTTCATCATTACGATTTTGTTGGGAATTGCTGGATCTTTTGTGGGCTCTTACCTGGGGCAGGCGTTGGGCTTTTATCTCCCGGGCCAGCCGGCTGGCTTCCTGATGTCGGTGGTGGGGGCGATGATCCTGTTGTTCGGGTTTAGGATGGTGCAAGCGAGGTCATAGAAGCTGTGTTTTCTGTCGCCGTTTTGACTCAGGTCTTGGGCTTGGCCATCGGTGCCGGGTTGAATCTTTACGCCGCCGTTTTAATGACGGGTCTGGGTATTCGGTATGGATGGCTGCCGCAGCTACCCACCGAGTTACAGGTGCTCGGCCACCCGGCCGTTTTGGGCGTAGCCGGGGTGATGTATGCAGCCGAATTCATCGCGGATAAGGTGCCGTTCTTTACCCCGATCTGGGATGGGATCCACACCTTCATACGGCCCGTGGGCGGGGCGCTGCTCGCCTTGGGCGCGACCGGGGGCTTGGACCCGATGACGCGGACGCTAGCGATGCTGGCGGCCGGAACGCTGGCGCTGGGGACGCATTCGAGCAAGATGGGCCTGCGGCTGATCGCCCATACTACGCCGGAGCCGGCGACCCACTCGTTGATCAGCGTGGCCGAGGACGTGGGCGTGTTGGCGTTGCTGTCGCTCGTCTACCAATACCCGATGGTAGCGTTGCCGGTGCTGCTGATGATCCTCGTGGGCATTGCAATTCTGCTGCCGCTGCTGCTGCGCGTGGCGCGGTTCCTGGTGGCCGGGCTGTGGGCGCGGGTGGCGTCGCTACTGGGTGTAACCGCGGCCGAAGCGGCTGAAAGCTGGGTGCCGACGCAGGTGCAAGCGGTGCGAGTTTTCAGCCGGAAGGTGAAAGGTGCCCCCCGACTGAAGCCGGGCTACCTGCTGCTCTACGGGAACCGAACCCAGTTCGCTTATCGGCGCTGGGGCCGGACGAAGACGGTGGACGTGGGGGCGCTGGAGCTGACGCCCACGTGGGGGTTCGTTTTCAACGTCTTGCCCTGTGCGGACGGGGCGAGTTTCTATGTGACCAAGGAGTCGAGCCCCGGCCTTACTTCACAAACGCCTCGCGGAGCATCGCTTCAAAAGACGGCGTGCAAATAAGGGCGTTGCCGCCGTAGATGGAGTCGGTTCCGGCGAAGTTGAAGAACTTGCCGCCGGCCTCTTCGACCAGTACTTTCAGCGGGCACAGGTCCCAGGGTTGGGCGCTGGGTTCTACCCAGACTTCGGCTTTGCCCGTGACAATCATCATGCAATCCGGCCCGCCGCTGAGGCTGCGCACGGCCCAGAAGTTGGCGCAAAAATCCAGGACTTGGTCGCGATAGGACCACTTCTTGTTGTTCTGGAGACCGTTGAAGCAGACGACGGCGCGGTCGAGGCGTTCGACGGCGGATACCTTGCAGCGGACGTCGTTGCACCAAGCACCGCCGCCGACGCTGGCGAAGTAGGTTTCGTTCATGACCGGATAGTGAGCGCAGCCGGCGACGGGTTTGCCATTTTCTTCCAAGCCGAGGAGCACGCCCCACAGCATGTTGCCGCGGACGAAGTCGCGGGTGCCGTCGATCGGGTCGATGATCCACGTGCGGCCGGAGCGGGAGGGTTTGGCGACGCCTTCTTCGCCGCGTTGGCCGTCTTCCGGGAACAGATCTTCGAGCATCGAGGCGATGAGCTTTTCACTTTCCTTGTCGGCGATTGTGACCGGAGAGTCGTCGCTTTTGTCTTCCATCTGAATGCCTTGCTCAAAATAACGCATGGCCAAGGCGGAACTGGCCTTGGAGATGCGGCGCATGGCGGCGATTTCGCGTTCGTAGTTCATCTTTGGAATATTATCTAACGATGGGCTTGCGAACGGTATATTCCCTCCTTGAAGAGGCGGTGACGAAGTATGGGGATCAGGTGGCGTTGCATCAACCGGTGCTTCTCGATAAGCAGCGGAGCTACCAGACCTGGACATGGCGTGCCTATCGCGACGCGGTGCGCGAAATCGCCTGCGGCCTGCGCGCGATGGGGGTGCTACCGGGCGACATCGTCGCCATCGGAAGCGAGACGCGGGCTGAGTTTTATTTGACGGATCTGGGCATCATGTCGAACGGCTCGATCGCCGCGGCGCTCTATGCGAATTCGCTGCCAGCGGACCAGGTTATGGCGCTGCGGACGTGCGGGGCGAAGGTCGTTTTTGTGGAGGACCCCAAGTATTTGAAGGTGTTGCGCGGAGCGGGCGGCAACTTATCCGTGCAGTGGGTTTTGCTCACCGGCTTTGAAGAAGGGGTGATGACCCTGGCCGAGGTGATCGCCAGGGGCCGGGCGGCGATGAACGAGGACAACGACTATTTCGAACGCATTCGGGTGA
>CANNLB010000055.1 GCA_947505565.1 Acidobacteriota bacterium
GTGATGCCGCGCCATCTGCTCTTGATATCGGGCTTCCTCGCCTGGTTCGACCGGGCGCACCCGGATTTGCTGCAGCGCTTCGCTTGTGAATTCCGTCGCCTCCATCCAATAACTTCATACCAGGAATCCTTGGCAATGTTCACCATGCCAGCCTAAGCAGTTGACTTTAGGAGGAATTCAAAGAAGGGCAAATCCATCCTGGAGCAGGGGATTATCTTTTAAGTAGATCTGGTCGAAAGAAAGGTGGTTTGCCGCACGCCAACAAGCATCAAAGGAGGGAAACGTTCGGTTGAGACCTCATCTTAGTCTTCTTTCCGACCGGTGATTAGGATACGAGTTCTTTGATTACCCGACCGCCCAAATCTGTCAAACGTCGATTTCGTCCCCCAAAATAGTAAGTCAGCCGCAAATCGTTCAGCCCCATCTGGTGGAGAATCGTGGCGTGGACATCGTGCATGTGATAAATGTTTTCGACAGCTTTGTGTCCGATTTCATCGGTCGTGCCGATCATGGAGCCGCCCTTCATCCCGCCCCCGGCAAACCACATGCTCTGGCAGCGGGTGTTGTGATCGCGCCCGGGGGTCTCCTGTTCGGCTGGGGTATCGGGTGTGCGGCCAAACTCGCCCATATTGACGACCAATGTGCGCTCCAACATCCCTCGCTGTTTCAAGTCGGCCAGCAAGGCCGCGATCGGTTTGTCGGTTTCGCGCGCGTTCTTCTCGTGGTTCTTCTTGATGTCGCCGTGCGCATCCCAGCTCTGCGACGGGGTGAAGATCTCGACGAAACGCACCCCGGCTTCGACGAGCTTGCGAGCCATTAGACAACGCCGTCCGAACGACGCCGTGACCGGGTCGTTCAATCCATAGGCTTCTTTCACGGCCGCTGGCTCGGCGTCAATCGAGAGGACTCGGGGGACTTCCATTTGCATCCGATAGGCCAGTTCATAGGAATCCATTCGTGCGCGCAGTTCCGGATTGTCCGCCCGCAAAGCCCCGAAAACCCCATTCATTCCGCGCAGCGCTTCCCGCTCCGCTTCGAGCAGTTCGGTCGACACGTCCCGGGGCGAAACCAGATCTCGAATCGGCTCGCTGCCGGCCCGCAACACTGTCCCCTGGAACTCGGCTGGCAGGTAGCCGCTCCCCCACTGCTGGGCCCCGCTAAAGGGAATCGAGCGATAGTCGGGCATGGCCACAAACGAGGGCAGGTTCTTGTTGGCCGTCCCGAGCCCGTAAGTTACCCAGGCCCCGACCGACGGATTGCCCGGGATAATAAAGCCGGTATTCATTTGGAACACGGCGGCCGGATGGTTTCCGTTGTCGGATTGGACGCTGCGGCAGATGGCCAATTCGTCAACCCAATGGGCCGTCTCCGGTAGCAGTTCGGAGACCTCCCGCCCGCATTTGCCGTATTTTTGGAATAGAAAGGGACTCGCTACAAACTTGCGGGGCTTGGCGAAGAGATTCGGCTGGTCGGTCTTCTTCTCCTTTGTCCAGTCCATGATCTTACCGTTCAGCTCGGTTAGTTTGGGCTTCGGATCGAAGGTATCGATCTGACTCACTCCGCCCAACATCGCCAGGAAAATGCAGGCGTCCGCCTTTGCGGTATGGTGCGTCCCGGCCTCAAGCTGGCTCAGGGCCGCACTAGATAATCCAAATAATAACTGTCGACGATCCATCCGGTTACTCCACAAACAAGAATTCGTTTAAGTTAAATAAGACCGCGCCCAAAGAAGCCAAGCCGGCTTGTCCCTGGGCTGCCAACTTCTCGCCCTGGACCCGTTCGGCCGGTGTCGGCCCGCGGCTCAATACCCGCCAAAACGCGTCGCCAACAGGGTCCGCGGTGCCGGACACGCGCGCGGCCAAGTGCGCCGCCTCGGTCCGCGTGAGCGTACCATTCAACAAGGTCAAAGCTTGTGGTGCCACGATGGTTGTCAGACGGCGGGCGCACGAGGTGCTCAAGTTCGGTGCATCGAACGTCTCGGCCATGGGTAAAAGGACACTGCGCCGTTGGATCAAATAAACGCTCCGCCGCCGCTGCTCCTCTTCGCTCGAAGGGAACCACTTGAAGAACTCAAAGCCTTGGGCGATGTCTTCGGGCACGGAGAATATCACGGGGGGGCCGCCCATGGACGGGTTCAACCGGCCGCTGATCGACAGAATGGAATCGCGCAGCGATTCGGCATCCAACCGCTGCCAGTTCATCCGCCAGAGCATTCGATTGGTCGGGTCCTTCGCCGCGTATTGCTCCTGTTCTGGATGCACGCTGGCTTGGCGATAGGTCGCCGAAGTCAGCATTAGGCGGTGCATCGCTTTTAGGCTCCACTCTTTGGCGACAAACTCCGCGGCTAACCAATCGAGTAACTCCGGGTGAGAGGGAGCATCGCCGTTCTTACCGAAGTCGCTGGGCGTCCTGACGAGGCCCTCGCCCCAATGTCCTTGCCATAAGCGATTCACCATGACGCGGGCGGTAAACGGGTTTTTCTCGGACGCAATCCACTCCGCCAGCGCCAATCGCCGCCCGTTGCTTCCGCCGGCGAAGGGAATATCGGCCGGTTTGCTTTCGCCGGTGACGCAAGTGAGGAATCCGGCGTCCACCTTCTCGCCGCGTGCCGCCAAATCTCCGCCGCTGAGCACGTAAGTATCCGGCAATTCAGGGGTGGCGGGCGGAGCTACGTCCTTCACCGCGTAGGCTGAGGCCTGGAAGCGTCGCGCCAACTCGGTCTCTCGCTGCATGCCATCCCGTGCGGCGAAGTAGGCTTTCAAGGGTTCTCGCCACTCCGGTTCCTTCACGAGCGGCAAATCCTGCTCCAAGAAGAACAAATTTCTGGTATTCAACTTACCCAGGAACTTCTTCAGCCCCTCGTCGGCTGGCCCGACTTTCATCAGGGCCATATAGTGCTTTTTCAGCTCTTCCCGCAGTTGGTCGAGTTCGCCTTGCGCCGCCTCGGCGGCGTCCTCATGCTGCCGCATGAGCCGTTTCATCTCCTTCGGCCGTTCGACTTCGTCGAAGCCAACCGGTAGATCCGCGATGGCGGTACCGGCGAAGAAGGCCTGTAAACGGTAGTAATCCTTCTGGGGGATCGGATCGTACTTATGATCGTGACATTGCGCGCAGCCGGTCGTCATGCCCAGGAACACGGTGCCCACTGTGCCGGTGATATCGTTTAGTAAGTCCTGTCGTAACTGCTTTTTCGAATTGGCATCCGCCTCCCAGGGCGCGAAGCGGAGAAAGCCTAACGCGACTAGCCTATCCCCCGCCCCGGCGGGCTTTTTGCCCCGAAACTCGTCGCCGGCAATCTGTTCCTGCACAAAAACGTTGTACGGCTTGTCACCATTCAGGGCCCGAATCACATAGTCCCGATACCGCCAAGCGGTCGGCCGTTCGCCGTCAATCGCGAAGCCGTCTGATTCGGCGTAGCGGACCAGATCCAGCCAATGCCGTCCCCAGCGCTCCCCGTATCGCGGATCGGCTAAGAGACGGTCGACGGCTTTGTCGTAGGCCTGCGGATCCGGGTCAGTCTGAAAGGCCCGCGTCTCCTCCGGAGTTGGCGGGACGCCGATCAGATCAAACGAGATCCGCCGCAGTAAGGTTCGTCGCGTGGCCTCTGCGGCCGGGGTCATTCCCTGCTGTTCCAAGTTGGCCAAAACGAACCCGTCAATCGGGTTTTTGATCCAACCCGCCCGCTTGGTGGGCGCGGCCGGGACAGCGGTCGGCACCCGCAACAACCATTCAAAATGAGCGTCGTTTTTCGCCACGGTTGGCGTCATGGGCATGGCATTGATGGCGGCCGTGACCGCCTCAACCGCACCCGCCGCCGAGGGACTGCCCAAGGGCATGCGCGGTGTCTTTTCGCCGGTCATGTGCTGCACCAACAGACTTTGCGCGCCCGCGCCCGGCCTGAGCGCTGGCCCATGCTTGCCGCCCTTGCGCAGAGCGTCTATCGAATCCATCGACAGTCCGCCCTGGGCTTGGATGCCGGTATGGCATCCGCCGCAGTGCTGCTTCAGCAACGGTAGGAGAGGATCCTGGCCCCAAGCCAGAGTTGAGAAAACGACAACGATACAAAGCCGCATGCTAGCGGCAGTCTATCAAATCGCTACGCCAAGATGGGATTAATCACGCGGCCCGCCACATCGGTCAAGCGGAAGTCTCGCCCCTGCGATCGAAACGTGAGCTTGGTGTGGTTTAGACCCAACTGGTTCAAGATCGTCGCGTGGATGTCGTATACCTCAAGCTTCTCTTCGACCGGCGAGAACCCAAATTCATCGCTCGCCCCATGTTTGATGCCCGGCTTTAGCCCACCGCCCGCCATGAACATACTGAAGCTATCGATGTGATGATTCCGCCCGATCTTGCCCTTTTCGCGCACTTCGCCCATCGGCGTCCGCCCAAACTCGCCGCTCCAAACAACGAGTGTGCGCTCCAGCAGGCCGCGGGCCTTCAAGTCTTTAATCAACGCTGCCGTAGCTCGATCGACTTCTTTGGCCACTTGGTCGAGTGGCTTCGTAATGTCGTCGTGGTGGTCCCAGTCGGTATGATACAACTGCACGAATCGAACCCCTCTCTCGACTAATCGACGGGCCATGAGGCAGTTATTGCCGAAGCTCGATTTACCCGGCTCGGCGCCGTACAGCTCCATCGTTTCTTTTGATTCCTGGCCAAAATCGATCAGTTCGGGGCCGCTGGTTTGCATGCGGTAGGCCATTTCATACTGCGAAATCCGCGTGGCAATTTCGGCGTCGCCGGTTTCTTCGAGCTCCATCTGATTCAGGTCGCGCAAGGCCTCAATGGTCTGCCGTTGCTGCTCCGGGGTTACGCCCTTGGGGTTTGACAAGTTCAGAATTGGGTCGCCGACGTTGCGAAACGGAACGCCTTGGTAGGCGGTGGGGAGAAAGCCGCTGGACCACAGCGCAGCGCCGCCGCGCGGGCCGCGCGGGCCACTTTGGAGAACGACGTAGCCGGGCAGGTCCTTCGATTCGCTTCCAATGCCGTAGGCGACCCACGAGCCCATCGAAGGTCGGCCGGCACGCACGCTGCCGGTGTTGGAGAACATTTTGGCCGGGCCGTGGTTGAAGTTTTCGGTGGAAACGCCGTGCAGCACCGTGAGCTCATCGGCGATCCCGGCGATATTGGGCACGAGGTCACTGAACCAATGCCCCGAATTCCCATGCTGCTTGAATGTCCGCCTTGTCCCAAGTAACTTTGGCGTATCCTTCGAAAACGTATCCATGAACGCGAAGCGTTTTCCTTTCAGAAACGATTCTGGCGTCGGCTTGCCGTCCCACTTAGTGAGTTCTGGCTTATAGTCAAAAAGCTCTAAGTGGCTGGGCCCGCCGGCCATGAATAGAAAGATAACGTGGTCTGCTTTAGCGGGGAAATGGGTCTGCCCGGCACCGAGCAAGCCGTCGGCGAGCATGGACGCCAGGGCCGCTTTGCCGACGCCAAAACCGCAGTCTTTGAAAAGCTGCCGCCGCGTCCGAAACCGAGTTAGTTTGTTCTCAAGATCCATATTCCCTACTCCCGAGTCATGAACTCGTCCAGATTCAACAAAACGCGTGCCACGCTCGTCCACAAGGCCTTTTCACTTGCCTGGGGCTGAGAATCCCGCTGTTGGCGGACAAACCGGAGCAGCCGATCGGCTTCCCTGGCTCGTGGCGTCCGTTGCACCGCCAAATCAAATCCGTGGCGAATGCGTTTTTCTTCGCTGCCGGTTACTTCAGATATCATTCGTTCAGCTAGGCTTTCGGCAAACTCGATCGACGCTTCGTCATTTAACAAGGCCAGCGCCTGTAAAGGGGTGTTGGAGCGAACTCGACGCGTGCAAGAAGTGATTCCATCGGCAGCATCAAATATCGTCAAACTGGGATGCGCCGCGCTCCGCTGGAAGAAGGTGTACATACCGCGCCGGTAGCGCTCCGCTCCGGTCGCCGTTTTCCATTCGCGCACGACCTGGGTCACCGTCAGCGCGCCGGGCGGAATGGGAGGAAAGAAGCTGGGTCCACCCACCTTCGCGGTGAGCAGTCCGCTGCTGACGAGTGCGGCGTCCCGGATGATTTCGGCGTCTAGCCGGAGGCGATTCTGCCGGGCGAGAAGCTTGTTTTCCGGGTCCACGGCGGTCGCGTCCTCCCTTAACTGCGAAGACTGCTGGTAGGTCCCGCTCGTTACAATCAGCTTATGTAACGCCTTCTGGCTCCAGCCGCTATCCATAAACGACGCAGCCAGAAAGTCGAGTAATTCGGGATGCGTTGGCCGATCCCCGACTAACCCGAAATCGCTTTCGGTGCCCACAATGCCGCGGCCAAAATACTGCTGCCAAACGCGGTTCACCGTCACGCGGGCGGTCAGGGGGTTATCGTTAGCGACCAGCCATCGAGCGAAGTCCAGGCGCGTCGAACCGCCCTTCATGGGAGGTAACACGGATAGGGTACCAGGCCCAACCGTACTGCCCTTCCGGGTGAAGTCGCCGCCCAAGTGGATGTAGGCCGGTCGGGGGGTCGGGCGCTCCTTCATGACCAAGGTCCGTAGCAGTTTCGGTTTCTGCTTGCGCAGGTCAACCAATGCTTTCCGCAAGGCGATTAGCTTGGAGTCCTTATCGGCATTCTCTGTGAGGGATTCCTGGTGCTTCCGGATCTGTTGCTCTAAATCCTGCACGTCGGCGTCCCACTTCGCCTGCTTGGCCTTCTCTGCATCGCTGCCAATTTCGAGAAAGGGCCGATTGAAATATTTCCGATCTTCTTCTTTGTCGACCTCGTCGATGCCGTTCCAAAACGCGAAAATCTGATAGAACTCCCGTTGGGAGACGGGATCATACTTATGATCGTGGCATCGGGCGCATCCCAAGGTCAAGCCCAAGAAAGCGGCCCCGGTGGTCGCCACCCGATCCGCCACTGCTTCGACCCGATACTGTTCGAAATCGATTCCGCCTTCGAAATTCGACGGGGTGTTTCGATGGAATCCGGTGGCCGTAATTTGGTCGTTGGTCGCGTTCGGGAGTAAGTCACCCGCCACTTGCTCGATCACGAACTGATCAAAGGGCATGTCTTTATTGATGGCCCGTAACACCCAATCTCGGTAGGGCCAGATGTCGCGCGGGGCGTCGATTGTGTAGCCGTCGGTGTCGGAGTAACGGGCGATGTCCAACCAGTGCCGTCCCCAACGCTCGCCGTAACCGTCCGATGCCAGTAGTCGATCGACAACTTTATCATAGGCCGCGGGTGAGCTATCTCTCAGAAACGCGTCCATCTCGGCTGGGGTCGGCGGCAGCCCAGTTAAATCGAGATGAACGCGGCGGAGCAGGGTCCGCTTGTCGGCCACCGGCGACAGTGTCAAATTCTTCTCTTTCAGTTTAGCCAGAATGAAGGCGTCAATGGAACCGCCCGCTGGTTTGGGCCGTACCGGCTGAAACGCCCAATGTTTACTAGTGCGTCGCTTCGCTTTGACGAACGATTCGGGCACCGGCATTCCGGCATTTACCCATGCTTCGAGCGTCGCGACGTCGGCGTCGCTGAGTTTCTTTCCGCCTTTCGGCATCTTCACATCACCGGCATGCTTGACGGCGGCGACGATCACCGCGGCGGCGGGGCCACGGTTGCCCCCCTGGAGGATCGCTTCTTTCGAATCGAGGGAGAGGCCGCTGTTCATGGAGTTGACGTTATGGCAACCGGCGCAACTCTTCTTCAGAATCGCCAGCGCCTCCGCTCCGTCCTGTGCAGTCAGCAAAACCGCCGCTAAGAAAAATATCCAAAATCGAAGCATTGTGCGTATCTTATCAAGAGATGGCGATCTTTGCGGCTTTGTTTGCCGTCACTTTCTATTCCGACGTCTTGCCTATCCTGGAACGTAGGTGCCTGTCCTGCCATCAGACGGGGGAGGCGGCTCCGATGCCACTGGCTACTTTCGGCGAAGCGCGCCCATTTGCAAAGGCAATCCGCGATGCGGTGACGTTCCACTCGATGCCCCCCGGCGGGGCCCTGCCCGGGGACGAAGTTGCCATTCTGCGGCAATGGGCGGCCCGACCGATCGAGGGCAATTCCCCCCGTAGTGCGGTCATGCCTGTGAGACCGACCGTGCGCGCTGACCTGACGCTCCGCATGCCGACGCCGTTCGTCGCGCCGGCGTCGCAGGCGGTCGACTATCAGCATTTTATTCTGCCGACTGGACTCGCCCAATCCCGGTGGGTTCAGGCGATTGAGATTCGGCCGGGCAACCACCGCGCGGTGCATCACGCGGTGGCTTTCGTCCGCACCGCTCGCAGCGAGTTTCTTCGGGGCGGGCGGCTATCGGTGGAAGACGAGGTGCTCGCGACTTATCTTCCCGGCGAGGGCGTTCTGCGACTGCCGCCCGGCCAAGCGAAACTTCTCCCCGCCGGTGCGGAACTCGTGCTGCAACTCCACTACACGGCCTCTTCCCAGCCTGAAGCGGACCAAACGGAGATTCTCCTTGAATTCGGCCCAACGCCGGTGGAGCGCGTCTACACGCTCAGCGTCGCGCAAGGCGAGTTCGCGATCCCTCCGTTCGCGAAAGCGTACCCGGTTACGGCGGAGTTCATCGTTCAAACCGGCGTGCGGATTCTCGCCGTTACTCCTCATATGCACTTGCGGGGACGGTCTTTTCGCGTCCTCGCCGGCGACACAGTGATCCTCGATCTCCCCCGTTATCGCTTCGACTGGCAACTCCGCCATCGTCTGCCGAGGCCGCTCACCCTCGCGCGCGGTGAATGGATCCGCGTCGAGGCCACCTTCGATAACTCCCAAAACAACCCGCGCAACCCCGATCCAGCCGCCACCGTCCGGTGGGGCGAGCAAAGCTGGC
>CANNLB010000056.1 GCA_947505565.1 Acidobacteriota bacterium
CGCTCGTCGTAAATCCAATTTCGGTCGAGCGCGGCAACACGACGCCGGCCGGATTGGTTCCCACCGCCCCTATGATGAGCGCCGACGAGCCGTCCTGCCCTGACGCGTTAGTGGCCGTGCATTGCAGGCGGTACTCTCCGAAGACATTGGCACCCGATACAACCGGGGCCGCTACCGTCCGTGAGCTGAAGGTCACCGTTTGCGGCCCGTTCAGTTGCTGCCAGAAGTAGCTGGCCGCATTTGTGGATCCGCAGTCCACGGTGAACGGCGCCCCGGCCCGCACGGTGCGAGGCTCGCCTAGTTGGGGAACTACCGGCGTCAGTGGCCAGTTCACTGTTCCACTCAGGACGAGCGAAACTCCATTTCCAGAATTATCGGTGCCGCTGCTTTCCAGTTCATAATTCAACAAGTTCCCAACCGCCCTGTTACTGGGCGGATCAATATCGAGGGCCACTGCCGCCGAAAATACGCGGAACCAGTCCAAAATAGCGGGTGCCCCCGAGCTCCCGCCGCCGCCATTGTGCATCAACCAGAGGCTCGTGGAGCTTAGCGAAACAGCAGATCCGCTTGTGGCCTCGGAGCCGCCGGAGACGTATTGACTGCCATTCGCTGGCCATAGCTCAATCTTCCAGACTGTCGGCGTCCGCTGCAGGCGTACCACCACATCGCTTATACCGGCTGGTATGAAGGCCGTGATCGTCGGCGAACCGGGATCATAGAAGCTGGTTGCCGTTATAGAGCTGGTGTTCAGATTCACGACAAAGCCGTCCCACTGAAGCAACCGGCCCGTTCCCGTCCAATTGTGCAGACGAAACTCAAACCGGATATTGGCCAACCCCGTCCAGAATGTTCCAGATGGGATGGAGGCCGTTCCATACGCAGCGTTGCTCTGCAGTCCATATTGGTTCTGCCCCAGCACGGGAAGTGCCGCGGCCAGTAAAAATCCGATGGCGATTCGCATGGCTAGTGCAAGCTCCTTGTCATAGCGACTCGCACGCCAAGCACAGAGACGTCCGAGGTAACCGCATCGGTCGAGTCCCGCGCAATCTGTAGTCGCAGTAGTTCGCCCTCGGCGCAGCCGAAAACATTAACGCCGGTCGCCGTCACACGCGTTAAGGCATTTGCGCTGCCATAGGTGCCCGTTATATTCGAGGCCGCGTTGTAGGTGAGCCCGACCAGGCTCTCTCCCTGCGCTACGCATGCCGCCGCCACGTTCAACCGAAACTGGCCGCTGGATCCATCCGCCTGCACCGTGTCTACGGTCACATCAAGGTTCGATAAACCAGCCGGCACATCGGTGACGATCTGAAACGCTTCAGAGCTGCTATCGTTCAAGACCAACTGCGTTAACGACGTCGTCGCGCCGCCATAGCTGAAAAACGCCACCTGATTCGCATTGCTGAAAACCGCGGGCATCGGGTTGCCGTACTGGTCTCGCCAACCCACCGGAAAATAACGACTTTCCTTCATAGTCGTCCCGCCACCACCACCTGAGCTACTCATAAGACGGAAATTCGTCCCGTCATACCAAACCGACCGCATCTGATTGGCCGCCAGATCACTCGCCCCCGGATTAGTCGTGCCATCTGCCAGCTTCACCGGACGGGCTCCGAGTGTGTCGATGTTCAGGCTGACGTTGCCACCTACCCCTGTCACATCCGGACGCCAGTTCACCACCATACCAGTCGTGTACGCCGTCAACGTCGGCGTCAGGCCGCAGGTATACGTCGTAACACTCGCCCCGCTAGAAAAGCAAGCCTGCGCGGTTCCGCTTTGCGCCGATGCCTTCGACTGGACCACCGCCGTATCCACGGCCTGCTGCACCACCACCGCCGTGCCATTGTCGGAAAGAATATTGACCACGCCAAATCCCGGTACGATATTCAGATTGGCCCGCGTTCCGACGATGTTTCCATCGTTTTGTATCGTCATTGAGCCGCCGCCGCCACCGCCACCGCTCACCGTTTGCGGTTCCCACTGCTGTAATGTGGAGTTCCACACCAACGACTGACCAGACGATGGTGCCGTGCTAGCTAAGGTCCGGTTCTGCAGCTTCTGCACTCGCAACGAACTCGCCGACCCTGTCACGTCGCCGCTCAGGTCCGCCCACGCTGCTGAACCAGCGACACCAGCCAACACCCGGCCATCCTGACCCGAAGCCGATGGAATCGAGCTGCCAGAGGCGACAATCCAAGTGTTAGTGGCAACGCAAACATTGATGTTCGAACCCGCTACCACATTGGTTTTAAAGTACATATCCCCAACAGAGCAAGTTGCCGGCAAGACCGTGCCACTTTTCAGCGGGCGAGTAAACACCGCACCGCTAAAGTCGACTTCCCTTGCCTGTTCGCGCAAGTTAACTTTCGTTTGCGCCATGACGGTCACCCCACAAAGGAGCGACACGATGAGTCTCGTGAAGATTTTCTGTTTCATTATATAACAATCGCTAAATGTTGATTTAGCCAAGTCCTCTAACCTTGTCGAACCTAGAAGCAACAAAAGCCCCCGCCAGTGTTTGATAGAGAGGGGAGCCTCGGTTGCTATAAGAATAAATAGAGGCCATCGGTAAACCTCGGGACGACTTTCCGAGAAGTCTTTCTTTATCAACGAAAAATAAAAACAAACACCTTGTGAGGCCCGATTCCGAGCACCAGAAACGCGGCCCCCATGAAACCACAAAAAGAGCCTATGGCCACTAACTTTATAAGGAAACGATCTAGCTAATCCGCGCATATATAGGATGAACTCCTGTCTCCTGATCGGGGGTCTGGCCGGGCCCGGTATGGCACGCCCCGGACCCGGGGTCGGCTCATCACACCGTGGGAACCTAGCCGCGGAGGGCAACTTAGCCGATGAGACGATCACATCCGTATGCCGCGATCACGCCGGTCCGTCCATCAGCGATCAGCGGGAGTGGCGCCATGGTACGATTGGGCGTCGCCGATGCCCTATGAAGCGTCCACTTCCCCTACTCACGGTCTCAAGCGCGAACTCGCCCATAACCGCCAACCGGTCTGTCTGGCAGAATAAGTTCGCCGCACCGGCACCGGTCATCCAATCGGCCCAGCGCGAAGAGTCCAACTCCGCGATCGCGACGATAGGGTTTTATTTTGCGTTGCTGTTTGTCTTCCTCCGCTTCAGCTATTTGGGGGAGATCCTGAGCTACAAGTTCGGCATGAACATCCGCCTGGCCTTACTGGTCGGTCCACCGACGTGCCTGCTTTTGTTTTTGTCCGGAGGCATTCGGCGCTCCTTTCAGGGAAAGGCGTCCTCGATGTTTATAGGCTATTTATTTTGGTTGCTGGTCGCCGCTCCGTTCAGCGTCTGGCCGGGCGGCACGTTCGACACATTGAAATCGGCTTTTCTCACTGAATTTTCCATGTTCTTCATCGTGACCGGCCTAGTGCGCAGCGTTGAGGAGGTCCGGAAAATGAGCGCAGCGATCGCAATTTCTGGAGTCCTGAATCTGGTTATCTGCCGATCAATGGGCACCTATGACACTGGTCGGCTCAGCTTGCCGTTCGGCACGCTGCAAAACCCTAACGACCTAGCGGTGCACCTGATCCTAGTCCTGCCCTTTGTCATTATGATGTTCTACACAAGCGGGGGTCGGTTTTCGCTGTGGCGTGTCATGGCGATTCCCGCCGTGATCAGTGCTGTTTATGCGGTGCTGCTCTCCGGCTCGCGCATGGCATTGATTGCTCTGGCGCTGTTAACCATGTTTATTGTCATCCGGTCTACGATGACGCAACGGGTCCTGCTATTGGGTTCGTTTGCGCTCGCTAGCGGGATCGCGCTGTTGTGTATGCCCTCGCTGACAATTCAGCGTTACATGACGATGTTCAATTCCGAGCCGGTCGACATCGTAGATATGAACGAGTACCAGGGGGCGATGGGATCAACCGAAGCGCGAAAACGGCTGTTGCTGAACAGCATCCGGCTAACGTTCGAAAATCCCTTGTTTGGCGTAGGGCCTGGCCAGTTCGCCGTCGAAGAAGAAGCGTTGCAGCGCTCCATGGGGCTGCGCGGTTCCTGGCAGGTGACCCACAATACCTACACGCAAGTATCGAGCGAAGCTGGCTTTCCGGCCGTCACCTTCTACCTCGGTTCGATTGTATTTGCTCTGGCGGGGTTATATGGCATCAGGACACGAGGGCTGCAGCATAGTGATAAAGTCGAAATACTCGGGTCCATTTCCTTTTGTCTACAGCTATCCATTGTCGGTTTGGCGGTGTGTAGTCTCTTCGGTGCCCTAGCCTATCGGCATTATCTACCGACGTTGTTAGGCCTTGCTATCGCCTTCACCCATATTGCGAAGCGACAGTTGGATCAAGGGTCGACCGCCCAATCGGTCAGATCCATCCCCGCCATCAATACCCGCACCGTTTCGCCGTCTCCACGCTGAGATCCCACAGCAACGGCCACCGCTGCTCCCAAACGTTCCAGCGTTTGTGGGCATCGGGAACCGGCACCAAAACCGGGCTCCACCCCAGCTTGCGGCATACCGCCGCCACCCGGCCGGAATGATCGTCACTGGTCAAAATACCCACACGGCCCGACATCGCTTCAACAATGAGACAGCTGTTATGGAAATTCTCCCAAGTATTGTGAGACCCTTTCTCCAACCGGATGGCCTCCCGGGGAACACCATTGGCACAAGGTGCCTGAACGAAATGCCGCAAGCGGCAACCGGCCTCTCGCCGCCTCCTAGCTCATCTCCACCAAACTCGCCGAACTCGGCGACTGGCGCGGCCAAGCCTCGCCGAAATCCGCCAACTCATCCTCGAAGCCGTCCCCGACGTCCTCAAAGAATGGAAGTGGAGCACCCCCGTCTGGTCCTACCGCGGCATCCTCTGCACCGGCGAATCCTACAAAAAGGCCGTCAAGCTAACCTTCGCTAAAGGTGCTTCATTAGCCGATCCAACCCGTCTCGGCAATGCAAGCCTCGAAGGCAACGTCCACTGCGCCATCGACATCCCCGAAGTCGTCCAACTCGACGAAGTCCCCTTCATGCGCTAATCCGCGCCGCCGCCGCCCGAAACTGCCCCCGTCACCGCCCTCCGGCCGGTAAATGCTCCATTAAATACCGCCCCATCAACGAATGGATATGCAGCGACGTCCCCGTCCCCTCATTTATCGAATGCGACCGATTCGGATACGCCATCATGTCAAACGGCTTCCCCAATTCCACCAGCCGATTCGCCAGCCTCTCCACGCCCTGATAGTGGCAGTTATCATCCCCCGTCCCATGTACAATCAATAACTTCCCCGCCAACCCCTCCGCAAAGTTGATCGGCGATCCCTCCTTATACCCCTTCGCATTGTCCTTCGGCACGCCCATATACCGTTCCTGATAAATCGTGTCATACAGCTGCTGATCCGGCACCGGTGCCACGCTCATCCCCACCTTGTACAACCCCGGCGTCCGAAACATCGCATTTAAAGTATTCGACCCGCCCCCGCTCCACCCCCAAATCGCCGCCCGCTCCCCATCTAAATAGGGCCTCATCGCCAGCAAAGCCTTCAATCCCGCCGCCTGCTCCGCCGCCGAAAGCACCCCCACCGACCCATAAACCACCTTTCGCCAAGCCCGCCCCTTCGGCGCCGGCGTCCCCCGATTGTCCATGCTCACGACAATATAACCTTGGTCCGCGATCGCCCGATGGTACGCCCCCCGCGCGCCCTGCCAGCTATCCGTCACCGTCACCCCCGCCGGCTCCCCGTACACGTACACGAGCACCGGATACCGCCGCGCCGCGTCAAAGTTCACCGGCTTGATCATCCAAGCGTCCATCTCCACCCCTCCCCCAATCGCAACCTTGAAGAACTCCGTCGCCGGGCCCTTCGTCTCCGCCTTGTTCTCCGCCAGTACCCGCACCCGTCGATGGTCCGGCAAACTCACGAGCTCCGTCGTAGGCGGCGCATCAATCGACGAGTAAGTATGGAACGTAAACTCCCCCGAACCCGCAATGTCGTAGCTATGCGTCCCGCCCCCCGTCGAAAGCCGCTCCGCCGCCCCGCCCTGCAAACTCACCCGGTACAAATGCCGCTCCGTCGCCCGTTCCGGCGAAGCCACATAGTAAACGTGCTCCTTCGTCACCCGCGCCACCCCCATCACGTCCACCCCCGCCGGCGTCACCGCCGTCGGCGCCCCACCCACCACCCGATAAGCCCGCCGCCATCCATCCCGCTCGCTCAGCACCACAAACGAACCATCCCCCAGAAACTCCGGCTCATGGGAGTCCACCCAGGTCTCGTCTTTATCCTGGAAAACCTGCTTCACCTGCCCCGTCTTCGCATCGGCCTCCAGCAAATCCTGCCGATTCTGCAGCCGGTTCAAATGCTGCAAAACCAAGCTCTTCCCCTGCCACCGCATCCCCGCGATGTAGTTCTCGCGCGGGTCGCCCGGCACCGCCATCCACTTCGTCTTGCCGCCCGCCGCCGGCACCACCCCCACCCGCACCGCCGAATTCGCCGTCCCCACTTTCGGATAAGGAATCGGAATCAACTTCGGATACGTCGCGTCCGTATTGTTGATCAGGTTGAACACCCCCACTCCGCTCGAATCGAACTGCCAATACGCGATCGACTGGCTATCCGGGCTCCACCGATACCCATCCCGAATCCCCAACTCCTCCTCGTACGCCCAATCGGAGGTGCCGTTGATCAATGTGGCACTTCCGTCCATCGTCAACTGCCGAATTTTCCCCGTCTCGACGTCCTCGCGAAAGAGGTTATTCCCCCGCACGAAAGCGACACCCTTCCCATCCGGCGAAAACTTAGCAAACAGCAGCGACGCCTCTTCCCACTTCCCGCCCACCTGCCGCAGCTTACCGCTGGTCCGATCAAGAATCCAATAATCGCCCCGCGTATGCAAACGCCAAACTTTGCGGGTGTTCGTAAACACAAGGAGCCGCTTTTGATCGGCCGTCCACGAATATCCCGCGACGGTCAAAGGCTTAGTCAGCCCCGCCGGCGTCAACTGCTTCGCCGAGACCATCACCTCCCGCGCGCCGGTCGCCGTCGCATACCGGGCAATCTCACCGCTTTCGAGCGTAGTATAGGCCGCCCCGTTGTCGATCCAAGCCGCCGGCCCGAAGCTCTTCATCCGCGGCGCCCCCGCGCCGAAGATCCCCGCCAGACGAGCCGGTAGACCCGCCTCCTGGGCCGGCAATACCGCTGCCGAACAAATCAGGAAAAGGAAAGCCGAAAAGCGATAGAGCCGCATCGTTCAATGCTAATACCAAACCGCCGTCTACTGGACAAATCGTGCTCCGGTAGGCTTTGCGTCGCAACGCCGTAAGGGCGGGGAGCCGCGCAATTCCTACTACTATTCCTGCAACAGTCCCACGCCACATTGAATGAGGTAGCGATAAATCTCGTCGTACCAGAGCGGCCTTCGGGTCGGATCCTGTTCGTCGCCAAAAGGCACGAATACCACGACGCCTTGGCGGGCTCGAGTGAGGAGAACTCGGTGGGCATTCAGGATATACTTTCGTCGATCAGGATCATGGACCGATTGCCAATGCGTACCGCGGAAAGTCATCGGCTCTAACGTCTTGGAGCCGGTTATCCGAAGGTTCGCATCGACGCAAACACAAGCCCAATCGAGTTCCAAGCCCTGTACATCGAACTCGGTCGCAATGTCTTCTAGGTAGTCTGAAGAGCGCACATCCGATCGGTCTGCCAGAAACCAATCAACCGGATCAATCGCGGCGCGCACGAATATGCCCTCTGGCTTCAACCGGACCGCATTTGAGAACGCCAACAAGCCGGCACGTTCGGTTCCTCGGCGATGCCGCCGGAGCCAATCACGGGCCTTGCCCAAGTCGCGTGTAATCTTGAATTCGAATTGCTCCAACCCTGACGACAAGGCCAATGCTTCATCTGGCCTTCCGTCGACGATGGCTGAGGCAAATGATGAAACGCATTCGGATCTAAATGAGCGGACCGAAGTCGAAAGGTGTAGGGCTGGCACCGTTGTGAGCGCCTTCGGCAGGTTTGCGACGCCAAACATTTCCGGGTGTGTGACGATACGATCGGACAGATACACCTGCCAGTCTGGGAAGCGTTTTGCTAAAGCCGCGAGCCATTCATTTATCCCGGCCTCTCCAGTGTTGATCTCTTGTCCATTCCCGACCAGGCAGATAACAGTGCACCAGTCTTCGTGACGGTTCATGACCGATAGTAGGAATTCCGGTTCGGACTCATTAAAGTCATGATTGTTCCGTTCCTTCCTCATGAACTGAATAGCTTTACGGGCATTCCAAGCCCGCTGCGCTTCATCAAAAATGACTACCTTTTCTACCGGTGCGAATGTGGACTTCAAATTGTCGTCCCTGAAGTGATGAATATTCTGTATGAACTGATCGATGCTTCGAGTTAACTCCTTAGGAGACGCAGCGAGTTGACCCCGTTCCTTAAGCTGATTCCGCTGGTCATTTGCAAGGGCGGCTCTCAGAACTTTGACCAGCGGGCCATTCCCCGACAGGAAGACCGCGTATTCGTCTTGAGCACTCCTGGTTCTAACGTTTGCGATACCCAGTCCCGCGAGCGTCTTACCCGATCCAGGAACACCAGTGATGAAGCAGATTGCCCTTGTGCCGCTCCGCTTCGATTCATCAATTACCGACGAAACAAAGGAGGCTGTCAGCGATAGGTTCTCTGCTCCTGCCTCATTGCGAGTGATGTCGTTGTAGCGCACCCGGTTCTCTGGACACATCTTTGTTTAGGCTGCGACGGCCTGCTGAAAGTAATCTCGCCTGGCTTGAGCCGGCGATCTGTACCCCAGTTTCTG
>CANNLB010000057.1 GCA_947505565.1 Acidobacteriota bacterium
CGCGGAGGAGGACCCAACTGAGGCCGGAGAGGAGCAAAAGGGCCACCGCGAGGCCGCCGACGAACCAGGCGGAGACCTTGAAGGCGTCTTTCCAACTGGCGTCGATGAGGACGGTGGCCATGCCGATCATGCCGACCAGGATGAACAGGCCGGCGCCGGCGGAGGCGCGCCATTGCTTCCAGCGTTGGTCGGCGGGTGGGGGTTCGCCTTCCATGTCGCGGCGAAGGATGACGATGGGGCGGATTTGGCGGATGCCGAGGAGAGTGGGCAGGGTGAAGAGCAGGGTTGAGAGCAGGGCCAGGCCGAGGCCTTCGAGGATGGAGAACCAATCGAAGTCCATGACGGGGGTGACCGGGAAGAATTTGGAGATGAGGATGGGGAAGAGGAATTGGACGAAGATGCCGATGACGAGGCCGATGGTACCGCCGGCGAGCGCGAGGACGAGGGTTTGGGAGAGGTAGATGCGGAGAATGTGGGAGGAGCGGCCGCCGAGGGCTTTGATGACGGCGATGGAATCGAGCTTGGTTTGGAGATGGGACTGCATGGCCATGGCGACGCCGAGAGCACCGACGACGAGGGCGATGAGGGAGACGAGGCTGAGGAAGGTGGTGGCGTTGTTGAGGCCGCGGGTGATGAGGGGGTGGGTTTCGCGGTAGTCGGCGATGACGGCGTCAGGGAAGGCGATTTTGAGATCGTCGCGGACGAGTTGGATCATGGCGTCGGCTTTGACGGCGGGGATGCGGAAGAGATGGCGCTGGCTGGCGCGGCTACCGAGTTGGGTGAGGCCGGTTTTTTCGAGATTCTCACGGGACATCATCACGCGGGGCCCGACGTTGATGGAGCCGCTCATGCGGTCTGGCTCTTGGGCGAGGACGGCGCGGATATGAAAGTCCTGGGAACCGACGCGGACGACGGCACCGAGTTGGAGGCCGGTGCGGGTGAGGAGATCGTCGGAGACGCCGACGCCATCGCCGGCGAGGGTGTCGGCGAGAGACATGCCGGAGACGGAGGTGACGGCGCCGTAGAAGGGATACTGCCCGGGATTGACGGCTTTAACGGCGATCAGCTGGGGGACGGCGACGTTGGCACCGGAGAGCATGGAGACGGTTTCGGTGATCCAGGTGCGTTCGAGGCCCTGGCTTTCCCACTTCTGGAAGGCGGCGAGTTGGGCGTCGGTGGGAAGTTCGAAGACGCGGACGGAAAGGTCGGCGGCCATGAGGGTGCGGGCGTCCTTGAGGAGCATGGACCGGAAGGAACGGGAGAAGCCGCGGACGCCGGTGAGGGATCCGGTGCCGATGGCGACGGCGAGGATGACGAAGAGGAAGCGGGAGGCGGAGGAGCGGGATTCGCGCCAGGCGATTTTGAGGGCGGTGGAGTAGGAGAGGCCGCTAGTCATGAGTGCTGCCTAGTTCGTCGGTGACAATGACGCCATCGCGGAGGATGAGGCGGCGGTCGGCGCGGGCGGCGAGTTGGGTGTCGTGGGTGACGAGGACGAGGGTGGTTTTCTCCTGGCGGTTCATGGTGAGGAGGAGTTCGAGGACGTGTTGGCCGTTGGTCGAGTCGAGATTGCCGGTGGGCTCGTCGGCCATGAGGATGGGGGGAGCGAGCATAAACGCGCGGGCGAGGGCGACGCGCTGTTGTTCGCCGCCAGAGAGTTGGACGGGGTAGTGATCGCGACGTTCGGCGAGGCCGACGCTATCCAGGAGCTCTTTTGCCCGGCGCTCGGGATTGCCGGTTGCGCCGGAGAGTTCGGCGGGGAGGAGGACGTTTTCTTCGGCGGTGAGGGTGGGAATGAGCTGGTAGCTCTGGAAGACGAAGCCGAGTTTGCGGCCGCGGAGGAGAGCGAGCGAGTCTTCGGAGAGGCCGACGATTTCTTCTCCGTCGAGGAGGATGCTGCCGGCGGTGGGGTTATCGAGCCCGGCGAGGAGGCCGAGGAGGGTACTCTTGCCGCTGCCGGAGGGTCCCATGATGGCGATGAACTGCCCACGGGGAACGTCGAAATCCAGTCCGCGGAGAATAGCGACCCGGTGGGAGGGGGTGGTGATGGACTTAGTGAGGCCGCGCACACGAATGGCGGGCGAATCGGGGAGAGCTTCTGTGGTCGCCAAGCCTTATTATGGCATTAGATGCGCTTTTTTCTTGTAACGCTTGTGGTGATCTTGGCCGGTTGTAGTAAGCCGCCGGTGCCCGTCGAGACGCCTGCTCCGGTGGCGGCTCCGGTTCCGGAGAAGGAAACCAAGCGAGATAATCGGCCGGTGATCGTGGCGTTTGGAGACAGCTTGAGCGCGGGCTATGGGTTGGAAGCCGGGGAGGCATATCCGGACTACTTGCAGAAGGCGCTGGATGCGAAGGGCTACCGGTATCGGGTGGTGAACCAGGGGATTAGCGGGGACACGACGAGCGGCGGGGTGGAGCGGATTCAACTGGCGTTAGCGGAGAAGCCGAAGATTGTGATTTTGGAATTAGGCGGGAATGACGGACTGCGCGGGTTGCCGGTCGCGATAAGCCAAGAGAACATGGACCGGATGATTCAGGAGTTCAAGGCGGCCGGGGCGCAGGTGATCTTGGCTGGGATAACACTGCCGCGGAACTACGGGCCGGACTATATTCGTGATTTTGAACAAATGTATCCGACCTTGGCGACGAAGTACAAGATTCCGCGCATCAACTTCTTCCTGGAAGGGGTGGCGACGGTTCCGTCGCTGATGCAGCAGGACCAGATCCATCCGACGGCCGAGGGATGCAAGATGGTGGCGAACCGCGTGGTGCTGCCTGTGTTAGAACCGTTACTGAGGAAGAATTAAACCTATGCTGCTTTCTACGACATCGACGCTGGAAGGACGGAAGATTCAATATCTGGGGATTGTGACGGGGGAGGCGATTCTGGGAGCGAATATTTTCCGGGATTTCTTTGCCAAGATTACGGATGTGGTGGGTGGTCGGTCGGGGGCTTACGAGTCCGAGCTCCGGAAGGCGAAGGATATGGCGATGGGGGAGATGAGCGATCAGGCGAAGCAAATGGGGGCGAACGCGGTCATTGGGATTGACCTTGATTACGAGACGATCCAGATGGGATCGGGCGGGGGGATGTTGATGGTGTCGGTGTCGGGTACGGCGGTGATCGCCAGTTAAGAGAAACGCTCGGATTGGTTGTGACATCTATGGAACACGGATGTTACTGAAGTTCGTTCTTTGTCTCGTCATTTGTCGCATTGGCGCGGGGGCGCAATCGATGGGGGATTTTTCCGTTCCGGCTCCGATGCCGGAACGCGGGACGTTGATTTTGGGGTTTACGGGTGCGTTCGACCATTGGGACGATCCGGATCGAGGGGTGCGGAGCATGGCGTTGGAGATTCGGCGGATGAAGCTTCCCAACGTGCACGTGGAAACTTTGTCGCACCTTCGGCATCGGGAAGCGAAGCGGCTGGTGGTACTGGCTCTGGATGCGAATAAGAATCGGAAGATTGATCCTGAGGAGCGGGAGCGGGTGAAGATTGTGCTCTACGGGCAGAGCATGGGTGGGGGTGAGGTGGTGCGCTTGGCGCGCGACTTGAAGAAGATGGGGGTGCCGGTGGATTTGACGGTGCAGGTGGATAGTGTTTCGCTGCGGGACGGATGGATTCCGCCGAATGTGAAGCGGGCGGCGAACTTCTACCAGCGGGGGATCTTGACGGTCCGGGGGCAGGACTATATTCAAGCGGCGGATTCGCGGCGGACGAAGATTCTGGGGAATGTCCGATTTCGCTACCCGGTTTGGGTTCCTTATCCCTTGCCGGAGCTGAGCATGCGGCGCATTTTTGGGGGCGGACATGCCAGAATGGAGGCCGATCCAGTCTTGTGGACGGCCGTCAAGGGATTGATTCTGGCGCCGCCGGAGTTGGCCAACGCTATTTTGGAGTCTGTTCGATGAAGTGTACCTTGGGCTTGTTCTATGTGATCTCCGCGGTGGGGATGGCGCAAGCGCCAGCTAGCCGCTACGATGCGGCGAAGCCGATGACCGTGCCTGCGCCGGCCGCCAAGCCGGGTGGCCCGGTGGAATTCACCGTTTCCGGCGCGAAGCAGTGGACCGACACGGGATTAGACGTTGAGGCTGGGGAGACGCTCCGTTTCACGGCGACGGGTTCGCTGAGCTGGAACGGCAGGGCGGTGCCTCCGGACGGGACGGCGCGGACCTGGATGGACATGATCAAGGCGTTTCCGGTCACGGATGGGAAGCGGGGGGCGCTGGTGGGCCGGGTGGGGTCGAATGAGACGAACCGGGCGTTTTTGATCGGGCCGCAGGCGGAACGGCGGGTGGTGGTGAAGGGGCGGTTGTTTCTAGGAATCAATCATGCGGCAACGGACGGAGCGGGTGGATCGTTTGCCGTGAAACTGGAGCGAATAGCGGCGGATCCGACGAAGCAGCGAATTTCCCTGCCGCTGGTCAAGCTGACGGATGAGCAATTGAACTCGATCCCGATCCGCGTGGGTGATAAGGAGGGGACGCCGGGTGATCGGGTGAACTTCGTGATCGTCGGGAGCGAGGTACAGGTGGTGGCTGCGTTGAACGCCGGAGATTGGGTGACGGTGGATCGGACGATTAAGGAAACGATTCTGCGGGGGGCGTTGGCGAGCTTTTCGAAGCAGGCTTATGTGACGATTCCGATGAGTGAATTGTATTTGTTTCAGAGGCCACAGGATTACGGCTGGGCGCACGCCGATCCGTTGAAGGTGGTGGCGGCGCGACACCACTTCCGGATTTGGAAGGCACCGTTTACGCTGGGTGGTCGGACGGTTTGGGCCGGGGCGGGGACGCACGATGTCGGTTTCGACAAAGACGAGCGTAATGGGCAATTGACGCATAAGATCGATCCGGAGACGGACAAGGAGCGGGACTTCATTGGTCAAAGTCTGGCGGATACCGGCCAAGTGGCGGAGCGGCAGTACATGACCGTGAAGACGCCTTTACTCAAGGCGAAGACAGCCCACGGCCAGGAGTTTTTCTCCGACGGGCGAACGCTGGTGATCTATATGCAAAACGATGACCTGGATGCGACTGAGGTTTTCAGCGATACGTTTTGCAGCGTGCTGGCGCAGAACAACCCGGATACGGGGGCATGGGGCGGATGCAAGGACTGGATCGACCAGCCGGGAAAGACGGATGTGAAGTTGGCACCGGTGACGAAGGAATACCGGGTGTTGGTGGTGCCGGGGTTTATGAGTTCCTGCTTTGCAGAGAGCCCGGCGTTTGACGAGGGGATTCAAGCGCTGCGGAAGCAGTACGGGATGACGGCAGAGTTGCTACAGGTGGCTAACGACGCGGCGGAGGTGAACGCTAAGGTGATCGCGAAGTACATTGAGGACAGTTGGAAGACCGACCAGCGGAAATGGATTGTGGTTGGGTATAGCAAGGGGACACCGGACATTCAAGAGGCGTTGGCGCGGGAGAGATTAGGGGACAAGGTCGCGGCGTTTGTGAGCGTGGCGGGCGCCAGCGGGGGATCGCCGATGGCGGACGCGATGCCAGGGCAGGCCGACCGGTGGATTCAGCAGTTCAAGTTCAAGACCTGCAAAGGGGATATGTCGACCGGGTTCAAGAGTTTGGCGAAAGCGGCGCGCCAAGCTTTCTTGGCTTCATTTCCCAATCCCTTCGTCCCCACCTACTCAGTCGTCGCCGCGAGCGCGAAGGGGAATACGTCGAAGGCTCTGCAGCAGACCTGGATGCTGATGAATGCGTTCGATCCGATTCATGACGGTCAGCTTACGCGCCAGGATGCGATCATTCCCGGAAGCAAGTATCTGGGTGTCGTGAAAGGGGACCATTTCGCGGTGGCTCTGCCGTTCGATAAATCGCCGGATTCCACCATCCGGAATAATATGGACAAAACTCGGTACCCGCGGGCGACTTTGCTGGAAACTGTAGTTCGGATTGTCCAGGCGGAGTTAGCCAAGACTGAGGTGGTGCAGAAATGAGAACCCAATCGCGATGGTGAAGACCATCAGCAAGTAAAAATAGGGTGGTTTCGGACGCTGCATGCTCTCAAATAATGCAGCGCCCGATTCCCCTCTCTAAGTTGTTGAAAAAGCGACGCGGAGCCCTCTACCTGAGTCCGAAGTAACGTGCGGTTCCGAAGCCGAGTGTTCGAAAGTGCAGACTTTGTTACTTCTTGCCGGAGGCTGCCGCGGCTTTTTCGGGTTCACCGACGACAGGAACTTGGGCTAAACCCAGCTTGTCGCGGAGCTCGATATCGATTCGGCGAAAGAAGTCCGGATTGTCTTTGATGAACTGGCGGGCGTTGTCGCGCCCTTGGCCGATGCGGTCGCCCTTGTAGCTGTACCAGGAGCCGGACTTTTCGACCACCGTGTGGGTCACGGCGAGATCGATGAGGTCGCCTTCGCGCGAGATGCCTTGCCCGTAAATGATGTCGAACTCGGCTTCCCGGAAGGGCGGGGCGCACTTGTTCTTCACGACTTTGACCTTGGTCCGGTTACCGATGACTTCTTCGCCTTCCTTGAGGGCGCCGATTCGACGAATGTCGAGGCGGACGCTGGAGTAAAACTTCAGCGCGCGGCCGCCGGTGGTGGTTTCCGGGCTGCCGAACATGACGCCGATCTTCTCGCGGATCTGATTGATGAAGATGAGGCAGGTGTTGGATTTGGAGACGACGCCAGTGAGTTTCCGCATCGCTTGGCTCATGAGCCGGGCGTGGACGCCGACGAAGGAGTCGCCCATTTCGCCATCGAGTTCGGCTTTGGGGACGAGCGCGGCGACCGAGTCGACCACGAGGACGTCAATGGAGCCGGACTGGATCAAGGTGTTTGTGATCTCGAGCGCCTGTTCAGCAAAGTCGGGCTGCGAAACGAGCAGATTGTCGATATCGACGCCAAGTTTACGAGCGTAGCCAGGATCGAGGGCGTGCTCGACGTCGACGAAGGCAGCGACGCCACCGGCCTTCTGTGCTTCCGCAATTACTTGCAGCGCGATGGTCGTTTTGCCGGACGATTCTGGACCGAACACTTCGATGATGCGGCCCCGGGGGAAGCCGCCGACGCCGAGGGCGTGGTCGAGGGAGATGGAGCCCGAGGGGATCACCTGGACCGGCGCTATCGAATCCTTCGAGCCGAGCCGGAGCACGGAGCCTTTGCCAAACTGTTTCTCGATGGCTGCGAGGGTGGCTTGCAGCGCCCGTACTTTTTCTTTATCGTCCAACATGAGGTTTTCCTGTCGCGGACTCGAACGCGAGCCCTTTACCATAGTGTCCCCATCGGGGGGAATTTCGCTACCTGCGGAGGTTTTTTTTCCAAACATATTTGTTTCGCCCTTTCTTCGCCTTCTTCAGCATACCCGATAACTAGGGGGTGTCAAGTAGTTTTTAGCGGGAAGGTTCGCGAAGCCAACTGTTGCCAAGGGGGACGGCGGTGGACCAGAGATCGAGGGAGGCGGATTCGCCATCGGCGGTCGTGGCGGTGATTGTCATTTTGCCAGCATTGCCGTTGGAACGGACGATATTGACGGAGCCGAAGGCGGTGGGGCCGACGAGACGGCCTTGGCCACGGACGGACCAGGTGAGGGGCACGTTGCGGTTGGCGGAGACGACAGCGAAGCCGGTGCGGTCGGCGGGAAAGGGGCCGGGCGGGGAAGTAAGGCGGAGGTTACCGACTTTGGTAGTGACGAGCGGTACGGGGGGCGAGTCTTTAACGAGGCGGATGGGGGTGGAGAGTCCGGCGGGCGCGATGATGGCGAGGAGGACTTGCTGGTTGAGTTGGATGGGGAGTTCGTAGGGCGGGGCTAGGGGTTGTCCGTTCACGAAGACCTCGGCGGGCGGGGGGCCGTTGAACTCGAGGGTGAAGCGGCTTCCGTCGGTGACGGTGAAGCGTTTGCGGTAGCAGCCGGGGGAAGAGTCTGGGATGGCGGTGGGGCTCCAGCGCTTGTCGGAACGGGCCGGGTCGGCGCAGTTAGCGGGGTCGGAATGGAAGACCCATTGGGCGTGGAGGACCTTCTCGTCGCGGGCGAGAGCGGGAAGTGCCAGCAAGAGAAGGGCTAGCGCTTGAGGGGGTCTTCGATCCATGGGGGCGTGCCGGAAAGGAGACGACCGAGTTCGGGTTCAAGGCGCTCCATGGCTTCCTTCATCTTCCAAGCGATGGAACGGTAGCTGAAGTGGCCTTTGACGCCGCTGCGGATACGGCAGATGTATTCGGTTTCGGCGAAATCCATTTTGAAGAGGAACCGGCTGCGGGCTCCGAAGGGAAGGAGGTATTCGTTCGCCGGGCTGGGGAGGAGTTGCATGGTGCCGAGGGCATGGTCCATGGCCGCGGCGTATTCGATGGTGAGTCCGGCCTGGGTGATGACTTGTGGGGTTTCGTAGCCGAGTTGGCCGCTATAGTCCTGGCGGAATTGATGACAGCGGCGGTGGCGATGGAAGTCGCGATAGGCGCCGACGTCCATAACGAGATCGAAGCAGTAGAGGCCGCCGCGGAAACCACGGAGAAGGTCGTCGTGCTTCGTGCGGGAGCCGACGGCGGTATCGATGACTTCCTGGCGGAGGGCGGGATGGGCGACGGCCCATTCGTAGAGGGCGCGGAAGGGCCAGTTGGTGACGGGGTAGAGGAGCGTGGCGGCGATCTCGGCGGCGGTTTCCGAGGGTTTGAAGAGATCGACGTCGGGGACCTCTTC
>CANNLB010000058.1 GCA_947505565.1 Acidobacteriota bacterium
GTAAAAGATATGGGCGCTCGACGTCAGGCCTTTGGCCCGCGATGCGTCGATGATCGCCTTTGACAGCTCAATCGAGATCTTCGGCTCTTTGCCCAGATGGTCGTCGACCCACATCTTGATGAGATCCACCTTTCTCGCCGCATTCTCTTCTACTCCCCGCTTGGCGTCCGCGGGAGTCTTCACTTCATACGGCACACCGTTCATGCCCATGGCCTTGGTAGGATAACCGCCCTGACTCGTGAAGCCACGCCCCGCGGAATAGATGCGGGTCGTGTTGGGGCGGCCTGCGCGTTGTTCCTTCCGCACGGTCAAAGCGAGTTCGGAGTCGGTGCCCATACTCACGACCGACGTCACGCCATAACGCGCATAGGTCTTCAGGTTCTTGCCCAGATTTTCCCGCGTAAAGTTCTTCGGGTCCTGCACGAGGTCGATGGTGTTCCCCAGATGTGAATGGAGATTGATGATTCCGGGCATCACGAACTTTCCCGACAGGTCCATTGTCTCGGCACCCGCTGGGACCTTTAATCCAGCGACGGGACCGATGTAACTGATTCGGCCGTTATCGATTACCATCGCGGCATTCGAAAGTGGAGCACCGCCTCTTCCATCAATCAAGGTAAAGTGCCGCAACACCTTAACTTCAGCCGATGCACTGAAAGCCGACAGAAAGGCAGCGGTAAGTAAGACAGTTCTCATTTGGGACGAGGTTCCTCCGGAACACGGGCAGTCTATCAGTTTTTCTTGAAAAATGCGTGCATACTCACTCAGCACACACTCGCTCGGCCAGAACCCCGCACATCTTGATCTCCCAAAATTCCCTGTTCGTTCGCCATTTGGAGCCATCGGGAGGTGAGCAGCCCGAGTTATTGGACGACCCCAGCAGCGGGGCGGCCCGAGCGCGGTTGGCGGAGTTCGAGATTGACGGGTCTGCGCCCCGGGAGTGCGCGTTCGAGTTCCGAACTGAGGTCAATCATGATTGTCATGGCTCGACCGCGGCCGCGACGCGGCGACGACGATTGGTGGAGGACAGCGGCGGACAGGAGTGCCTCCTGTCGGGCGGGTCCGATGGCTCGCGTGGCGTTGGCTCCGTGGACGATGACGAGCGAGACGCCGTTTTGTTTCACGAGCCCGTGGAGCATAGCGAGGCAGAGGCACTGTGCCGCTTCGTTGGGGTGAGTGAAGCCGGAGGTGCAGTAAATGGCCTCGACTTTACTGGCGGGGGATCGACGGTTCAGCTCGCGGAGGAGCGATTCGCCGGGCATCGAAAGGTTGGGGGGGGCCGAGAGCAATTCGCCCATTCGGTAACGGAGGAAAGCGCGAAACACGGAGTAGTAGAGAAACCATATCATTGTGCTGGCAGATAACAGTTCCTTGAATAGGGGGCCCCGGCTTCTGCATAATAAATGTCTAATGACTATACGTAGCATGACGGGGTATGCGCGGTTGCGGCGGCAGAGCCCCGACGGCGAGGCGGTGATTACGGTGAAGGGTGTCAATCACCGGGGGCTGGATCTGCATTTCCAGATGCCCGAGGCTCTCGACCCCTACGAGACCGCGATGCGGGCTCTCATTCGGAAGATGATGTCCCGCGGCCATCTCGAGATACGGGTGCAGTACCACCGAAACAAGAGCGATGCCGTTGCCAGCTTGAATACCGCACTGCTCGATTCCTACGTAGCGGCGTTTCGGCAAGCGGCGAGCCACACCGGAACGGTGGCCGAGTGCGACTTGAACGTGGCGCTGCGCGTGCCCGGGATGTTCGAGCCCGCCGCGGACCAGGAGCCGGAAACGGAGTTGCAAGCGTTCCTCTTGACCCTATTGGAAGACACTTTGACCGAAATGACCAAAGTTCGGGAACGGGAAGGGGCCGAGACGGCGGCGGTGCTCGTGGAGCGGACGAAGTCGATTCGGACAGCGGTGGGCCAAGTTAGACAGATTCGGACTCGCGCGATGCCGGCGTTTCAGCAGCGGCTGCGGGACCGGCTCGGAGAGATGCTGGGCGGGACGGGGATCGAGCCGCAGCGGTTGGTGCAGGAAGCGGCGATGCTGGCCGATCGGAGCGATATCGGGGAAGAGATTACCCGGTTAGAGATCCACTCCGGACAACTGGACCAGATGTTGCAGAAGGGCGGCGAAGTTGGCAAGAAAATGGACTTTCTACTGCAGGAGATGAATCGGGAAGCGAATACTATGCTTTCGAAGACGAACGGGATTGGGGAGCAGGGGTTAGTTTTGACGGAAGTGGCGCTGGGGATCAAGGCCGATATTGAAAAGATCCGCGAGCAATCGTTGAACTTAGAATGAGCATTCTGTTTGTGATTTCGGCTCCGTCCGGGACGGGAAAATCGACGATTCTGCGCGATGCGCGGCGGACGGATGCGCAGCTTGCCTTTTCCCGTAGCTATACGACGCGGGCCCCGCGCGGCCCGGAGCGGGACGGGGTGGACTACCATTTCACGACGAAAGAGGACTTTGAGCGGCGGGCGGCGGCGGGTGAATTCCTTGAGTTCGCGAACGTGTTTGGGAATTATTACGGGACCCACGAGAGCGAGATTGAACGGGCGGCGGCTTCGGGGTGCGACCTGGTCATGGACATCGACGTGCAGGGTGCGAGACAATTACAGAAGCGAGTTGTTGACGCCGTACTGATTTTTGTTTTGCCGCCGAACCGGACCGAGTTGGAACGCCGCTTACGAGCACGATCGCAAGATCAGCCGGAAGTAATTGAGCGCCGCCTGCGGGAAGCGAAAGCCGAGACTTTGCAGTACGATATTTACGACTACATTTTGATTAACGATGAGCTAGACGCCGCCGTGGCCGACCTTCGCAGTATTATCCGAGCCGAGCGTTTACGCCGGAAACGGATGGAAGGGCCGGTACAGCGAGTGTTGGGTTCGTTTTAGAGGCATTGAATCCCATGGCCGAGAGCACTCCCCGCAATATCAATTTCGCTATCCCGGATGATCCGGAATCGAGCACATATCGGTTTATTATTGTTGCGGCCAAACGGGCTCGGCAATTGCAGGCCGGTAGCCGTTCGTTTCTACCGACCACGACCCGGAAGCCGACCGTGACGGCGCTCGAAGAGGTCCGCCGGGGCTTGATTCAGTACGAAGACCCGATTCGCGATGCGAATTTGGCTGAGATCGCTTCGAGACGCAGTTAGTTTCGAGGGCGGCATGAACGTCGTCCTGGGAGTGGGTGCGGGCATCGCTGCTTACAAGGCGGCCGAATTGGCGCGAGTGCTGATGCGGCGGGGATGTACCGTCAGCACGGTGATGACGGCTGGGGCGACGGAATTTATCCAGCCCCTAACATTCGCGGCGCTGACGGGAAAAAAAGTGATTACGGGCTTGTTCGGGACGCGGAGCGCGGAAGAGGTGCTGGCGAGTTCGGTGGAGCATATTGCCGTGGCGCAGGAAAACGCTGTACTGGTGGTGGCTCCGGCGACGGCGGATCTGCTCGCGAAGTTCACGCACGGGTTGGCGGACGACTTCCTTTCAACTTTGTATTTGGCGTTTACGGGGCCCGTGGTGCTAGCTCCGGCGATGAACACGAATATGTGGAACCATCCGGCGACGCTGGCGAACCTGGACGTGCTGCGGAGCCGGGGCCATAAAATTGTTGGCCCGGATAGTGGGGACTTGGCTTGTGGGACGGTTGGGCCGGGACGATTGGCGGAGCCGGAGTGGATTGCCGAGGCGGTGATCGCGGCGCTGCGTCCGCAGGACTTGACGGGTGAGACGGTGTTGATCACGGCGGGTCCGACGCGGGAAGCGATTGACCCGGTGCGGTACATCACGAACCGGTCGAGCGGAAAGATGGGCTACGCGATGGCGGCGGAGGCGGCGGCGCGGGGAGCGCGGGTGGTGCTCGTGAGCGGGCCGGTGCATTTGACGGCTCCGTTGGGCGTGGAGATGGTGGCGGTGCAGTCGGCGCGGGAGATGCGGGACGCAGTGATGGCGCATTTGGATGCGGCTTCGATCATCGTTAAAGCGGCCGCGGTGGCGGACTACTATGTGGCGGAGATTGCGCCGCAAAAGCTGAAGAAGACGGCGGCGCGGGTGGCGCTGGACTTGGATCCGACGCCGGATATTCTGGCCGAAGTGGGAGCGAAGAAGGGTGATCGTTTGCTGATTGGATTTGCGGCGGAGACGCAGAACATGGTGGCAGAGGCCAAGCGGAAGATGGCGACGAAGAACGCCGATATGGTGGTGGGGAACTTGGTAAACCAGTCAGGAACAGGGTTCGAGGCGGACGAGAACGAGGTGACGCTCGTGATGAGTACGGGGGAGACGCGGCACATTGAACGGGCGTCGAAGCGCGAAGTGGCGCGACAGATTTTTGACCAGGCGTTACGGCTTCGGCTGTCGCTGCACGCAAGCCAATGACCCGGGAAGAGATACGCCAGTTTCTTGAGTTCTATCAGGACTTAGGAGTCAAGACGATTTACCGGCGGGGCTCTTCGCTGTCAGCTCCGGAGCCGTTGCCGGAGTTGGTGGCAGACTTGAATTCGCTATTGCCGCCGATGGCTCCGGCGCCAGCGCCCAGACCAACCCCGGTGCGCGCGATACCGCCCGCTGCTCCGATTATGAAAACTACTGTTCCTAAGCTGTTGCCTTTAGCGCCGGAAGGCGATTCGATGGAAGCGATCCGGCAGGACATCGGGGACTGCAAGCGCTGCCGATTGTGCGAGGCGCGCAACAAGATTGTGTTTGGCTCGGGCAACGAAGGGGCACGACTCGTGTTCGTGGGCGAGGGCCCGGGGGCCGACGAGGACGCGAGTGGATTACCGTTTGTCGGCCGGGCGGGGCAGCTTTTAACGGCGATGATTGAGGGCACGGCGTCGAAGGAAGGGATTACGATTCTGCGGCCGGACGTGTATATCGCCAACGTCGTGAAGTGTCGGCCGCCGGAGAACCGGGCGCCGATGCCGGACGAGATGGAGATCTGCGGGCAATTTCTGTTTCGGCAGTTGCTGGCGATCAAGCCGAAGGCGATTTGCGCGTTGGGATCGACGGCTGCCAAGGCGCTGCTGGGGACCAAGGACGGGGTGACCAAGCTTAGAGGGAACTGGCATAAGTGGCAGGATATCCCGGTAATTGTGACCTATCATCCGTCCTATCTGCTGCGGCCGTATAACCAGAATGCAAAGCGCGAATCGTGGGAGGACCTAAAGAAGGTTCTGCATTTTGTTTATGACTAAGAGGGGATTTTTCGTTTCGTTCGAGGGTGGCGACGGCTGCGGGAAGACGACGCAGATGCGACTTCTCGTCGAGCGGCTGAAAGGAATGGGTCTCGACGTACTGGAGACAGCCGAGCCGGGCGGGACGCCGATTGGGCGGCAGATTCGGAAGATTCTGCTGGATTCGGCGAACCAGGAGCTATCGGCTCGGGCGGAGTTATTGCTTTATTTTGCGTGCCGGGCGCAGAACGTGGACGAATGGATTCGGCCGGCGTTGGAGGGTGGACGGGTGGTGGTCAGCGACCGGTTCACGGATTCAACGCTGGCTTATCAGGGAGAGGGGCGGGCGTTGACGGCGGGGCTGGTGCGGGAGTTGCATGGAATTGCCTGCCAAGAGGTGCTGCCGGATTTGACGATTTATTTAGACATCGACTATCGGGCGGGGTTGGCGCGGGCGCGGGCGCGGAACGATGCGCGTGACGCGGCGGCAATGGCGGACGAGAAGCGCATGGATGAGCAAGCCGAGGAGTTCCACGCAAGGGTGCGCGAGGGCTACGTGGCGCTGGCGGCGGCGGAGCCGGGGCGGATTCGGACGATCGACGCGGGGCAAAGCGTGGCCGCGGTGGCGGCGGCGATTTGGAACGAAGTGGGGCCGCATGTTTGAGGATTTTCATGGCAATGTAGAGGCACAGCGGGTGTTGGCGGGGATGATCGCCAGCCAGCGGATGCCGCAGACGATTCTGCTGGCGGGGCCGGAGGGGATCGGAAAGGCGACTTTGGCGCGGCGGTTTGCGGCGGCGATTGTGGGGCATGCGGAGCAGATTGAAAGAGACGATCTGTCGCTATCGGCAAATTTGGACGTGATTGCGGAGCGGGAGAAGTGGACGGCGGAGAAGCGGAATGAAGATCCGATTTTGTTTAACACGCACGCGGATTTTGTGACGTTCTGCCCCGAGGGGCCACTGCGGCAGCTTTCGATACCCCAGATGCGGGAACTGAAGGCGCGAGCGCAATACGGGCCATTGAAAGGCCCGCGCAGGGTATTTCTGATTGACCAGATCGACCGGGCGAACGAGCAAGCGGCGAATTCGCTACTGAAGACGCTCGAGGAGCCGCCGCCTTACCTGATCATTGTGGCGACGGCGACGAACGCCTACGATTTGCTGCCAACGATTCGGTCGCGGTCGGTGCCGATTTATTTGACGCCCTTGGCGAAGTCGGAGATGGCGGCTTTTGCGGCGGAGAAAGGATTGAAGGACGTCGAGCGGCGAGTGGCGTTGGCAGCGGGCTCGCCGGGTTTGGCAATGAGCTTGGAGTTGGCGGTGTACGACAAACGGCGGGCGCAGATGTTGGCGCTGTTGGGGGCATCGTGCGGGATGCTACCGTGGGGGGATTGGGCGAAGACGTCGGAGGCGCTGAACGCGAGCCGGTCGGAGAAGTTGGAAAACCATTTGAAGGTGCTGTATCTTCTGCTGGAAGACTTGTTATTGATTCGTTGCGAGGCGCGGAACGCAACTTTACGAAATTTTGATATTCAGCGGGAACTTGAAGGGCTGGCTCGCGTTATAACATTTGATTGGATCCAAAAAGCCGTGCGGAAGACCGACGAGCTAGTGGATTTGCTACGGCGAAACATCCAGAAGGGCATTGCTTTGGACGCAATGGTTTTGGAGCTACGCGGCAGAGTTCAATTATGATGCAATAATAATTAACAACTCCATGCCCCCTCCGACTCGTAGCGCCTCCCCGACCAAGAAGCCGGTTCCGCCCGATCAGACGAACGCCGAAAACTTCTACTACATGAAGCAGATGCAGGCGAAGACCCCGATGGTGATCGTGATGAAAGACGGCGAAGAACTCCGCGGCGTTATTGAGTGGTACGACAAAGCCGCGTTGAAATTTAATCGCGACGGCGCTCCGAATTTGATGCTGTACAAACACAACATCAAATACATGTACAAAGACGGGGAGTAAGCGACTACTTTAGTTTTTGGGCTAAGCGAAGGGCGCGGCGTTCGCCGGCCTCTTCGTAGCGCCTCCGCTCGACTTCGGTTTGGGGCAGGACGGGGGTGACGGTGATCTTGTGACCGTCCTTGTCGAGGGCGACGAAGGTGAGATAGGCGGACGAGGTGTGTTTCACCTCGCGAGTGCGAAGGTCTTCGATGAAGACTTTGACGCCGACTTCCATGGAAGTGCGGAAGACCCGATTGACGCTCGATTTGAGGGTGACGAGCTGGCCGATGTGGATGGGGTGGAGGAAGGTCATCCGGTCGATGGAGACGGTGACGATGGCGCAGCGAGCGTGGCGGGCGGCAGCGAGGGAGGCGGCGAGATCGACGAGCGCCATGACTTTTCCTCCGAAAAGGGTGCCGAGGACATTGGCGTCGTTGGGAAGAGCGAACTCGCTCATTTCGGACGCCGATTCGCAGACCGGGCGGCCCGATTGATCAGGAAGCATATCCTCAGGGTACGATGGATCCTATGAACTCTCGGTTAGAGATTTTGCAGGGGATGCTGACACAGGATCCGACGAACACGTTTGCGCGGTACGGACTAGCGATGGAGTTTGCCAACCAGGAGGATTTCGCGGGGGCGGTGACGCAGTTTGAAGCGTTGATTGCGGGGAAGCCGGACTATTGCGCAGCGTATTTCCATGGGGGGCAGACGCTCGAGAAGCTGGGCAAGCCGGACGAGGCTGGCTCCATGTATCGGCGGGGGATTGAAGCGGCGACCAAAGCGGGGGATTCGCATACGCGGAAGGAACTAGAAGGCGCATTGGCAATGCTGCCGTAACTTTTTTGATCCGGCGAGCGAATGGGGCGTATAAGAGACTATGCACGTCGTAATCGTCGGCAACGGAGTTGCGGGAATCACGGCGGCACTGGCCGTGAGGGCCAAGGATCCGCAGGTAGAGATCACGGTGGTCAGCGGCGAAGGAGATTACTTCTTCTCGCGGACGGCCTTGATGTATGCCTTCATGGATCAGATGCAGCGGCGGGATTTGGAGCCGTATGAACGGCACGTGTTCCGGGAGAAGCGGATCACGCTGCGGCGGGGTTGGGTAACCGATCTCGATGCAGAGGGGCGTCGGCTGAGTTTAGCCGATGGTGGCTTGGTGCGTTACGACAAGTTGCTGCTGGCGACGGGGTCGCGAGGACGGCGAGCGGAGTGGGAACGGAAGCTGGACGGCGTCGTGAACTTCGTCACGCTGCAGGATCTCGAAGCGTGTGAGCGGTTGACCCCGGGGACGAAGCGGGCGGTGGTGGCGGGTGGTGGGTTGATCGGGGTGGAACTGGTCGAATGCCTGGTTCACCACAAGGTGGCGACGACGTTTTTGGTGCGCGAAGCGACATACTGGCCGGCGGCGTTGAGCCCGGAAGAGGGCGAGTTGGTGGCGGCGCATATTCGGGCGCAGGGCGTGGATTTGCGGTTGGGGACGGAGGTGACGAGCTTAGAGGGGGAGG
>CANNLB010000059.1 GCA_947505565.1 Acidobacteriota bacterium
CACGTCCTTACAAGATCTGTTCCAAACCCGCCGGATCATTTAGGAAATACGACTTGCCCTTTGAGAACGCCGCCACCTTTTCCAGATACGCCCGGTTCACATCCTGCCCCAAGCCTACCGTCGAAATCGTAATGTTCTGCGCCGCCGCTTCCTTGGCCAGCGACATCGAATCGCCCTCTTCCGAGATACCGTCCGTCAGTAACACGATGTGCTTGTACGTCGCTTTCACCGGAACCGTTCGCCGAAACGCCTCGGTCAGAGCCGGAGCAATCTGCGTTCCGCCGTCCGGGGTAATCCCCGCCACCAGCCGCTTAATCAGCGTTCGGTCTTCGGCCTTGCGAATCGGTACGGCCCACTGGAACGAGTTATCAAAAATCAGCACGCCGACTGAGTCCACCGGGCGCAAATTCTCAATCACCCCGATCGAAGCGACCCGCGCCAACTCCATCTTTCGCCCTTCCATCGACGACGACTTATCCACGATCAACGTGATGCAAGTCCCTTCGGGGGAACGCGGCGGCGCTAACTTCGCGGCCATCGTCCGGTCCAGCGCGTCCTCCACTTTCTTGGCTTCGTTGTAGGTGTTCTTCTCTCCGCCGATGACGAGCAACCCGCCTCCGGCCTTGACGAACTGCTCCACCTGATCTTTCCGCTCGATCGGAATCGCCTCTAAGTCGAGGTTATTCAGAATCACGATCTGGAAGTCATCCATCTTCTGGCCGTCCAGCGAGTTCGTCGTCAACACGTCAAACCGTCCCGCCGCCAGCACCTCCATGAAGTCTTTGCCGCTCCCGGCCGGGTCCTGCGTCACGTAGAGGGCCTTTGGTAAGCGCAACGCCACCGACTGCGCAAAGCGAACCTCGCCTAACTCCGCTGACTTCACGACGCCCGCCAGATCGATCGCCCCCGGGGTGTTCAACGTCACATGCACCCGCACGCGATTCATACCGGGCTGCAGGTCCACCGGATTCGTCCCCAGCGCTTTGCCTTCGGCCGATAGCTCAATCGACGCGCCCGCTTTCCGCGGCGCTTCTATCGCGATATCGATGGGAAAGCGGTCCCCGGCAAAGGCTTGGGTCGGGAAACTCACCGACTCCAAACGTAAGGCCGGTTTCGGGCGGCCGGCCATCGGAAACACGTCGACGGGCACTCCCAACTGCTGCGCCTGCCAAGTAGCCCGGGTCACGCTGCCCTTGTTCTCTTTGCCGTCGGTGATCAGTACGATGCGCGGCACCAAGCCCGCCGGTATCGCCGCCATTCCTTCCCGCAGCGCCACTTCTAGATCGGTTCCCCGTCCGGCCTCGCCGGCGGTATATCCCAACTTGCCTTTGGTCTCGGCGTCGCTCACCCCGCGCGTCGTCCGCCCGAACGGGATCACCTTCACCCAGTTTCGGCCCTTGTCGCCCACCACTCGGGAGGCAATCTCGGACGCCCGTGCCAGGTCCTGTTCTGAGACGCTCGCCGAGGTATCCACGAGCACGCTCACGGCCAGCTTACTCTCTTCCGAGTTCATCGCAGGCTCGGCCAACGCGACGATAATGCAAACGATCGCCAGCGCCTTCAGAGTTGTCGCCAACCGCTGCCGACCCCGCACCCACTCCACGTACCACCAGCCCACCGGGACGATCGCGAATAAGAGAACCCACCACCGTTCGAGTGTCATGATGCCTTCCGAAACGGCGCCGTGAAACGCCGGAAAATTTCCACCATCGAGGTGGAACCCTGCTGCACCGCCGGCAGTCGAGTCCGCCCAAACCACAACCATTCCACAAGCAACAACAGCCCACCCGCCATCGCCAGCCACTGCCAAATGTCCCGCGACGCAATCGAATCCGTTAAGCCGCGCGGGATCCCCCGCCGCACCTTCGCCGGAACGTCCCAAACGGTCTCCGCCACGTCAGGCAGCGACAACGAGTAAACCTGCTCCTTGCTCCCGATCTGCACCCGCGCCATTCCCCGCTCCCCGGCGTAGAACTGCAACGTTCCGTCAACCACGGAAAATGGCACCGCGACGTCCCCCGCCCCAAGCACGCGTATCGAGCCCGGGTCGGTCCCCCGTTCGAGCGGGATCTGCACGTTCCCCACGCTTTCGCCGGTTACTTCCCGCCGCCGCATCACTTCTGGCGCCAGCCATTCGAGCGTGTTCGCCATCAGCAACGGCGCGGTCAACTCCAAGCGCATCGCGCCGCTGCCAGGGTGGAAGCCCAGATACGCCGCGTCCTTAGACGCGACGACCACTGCCCCCACCTCGCTTTCGGCAACGACGCTGACCCCGGCCGAAGGCGCAAAGACGCTCGTCTCATCCAACTTCAGATCCAAGCTGCGCAAACCTGCCGCCATCGAATGGTCATTTCGCCACCCGGTCAGCTTCACGTTCTTTGCCGGACTCAGCATCGCAATCGGCGATCCCTGCACCGGCGGCGCAATCCAGATCGACCGCCGCGTCGGCTTCACCGGCGGATTGAAGCGGTCGAGCACCACGATCTCGGCGTCGACGTCGGTCTTGTAGGTCTCGGGGAGGGCGTAGGATGCGGTCAACCAGCGATTGGCCGCCAACAACGGGCGAATCAGTGCTGGGTCCCGCGTGTACACCATGACACGAACCAACTTCTGCTCGGGCAACTCCAGGGTCGCGGCGTTATCTTCAATGATCCCGTCCCGCGTCACCAACCGCGCTTCCAAATAGCCCGCCGCCTTCGTGCGGAACTCAATCCGCGCGCTCTCTTCGGCGCCCGGTGCCAGCGTGAAGCGGGCCGAACCGACTGGCGCGCTGCCAAACGTCACCGCGAGCGGAACCGCCTCCACCTGCGCCGAATAGTTCTTCACGGCCACAAAAACTTCCCACAACTGGGCGTCGGCCGGAGACCTACGTAAGGTCACTTTCCGAATTCCGACGTTACGGGTATCAGCCTTCACCGGGAGTAAACGAACATTGGCCGGCAACTCCTTCTCGCTCGGCAAATCATTGGCATGGCCGCGAAAGGCCCCCGCCAAAACGATCTCGCCGAGACCGCTGCCGTGTTGGCGTTGCATCTGCCGGGCAAAGTCGATGGTCGCCTTCAGGTTCACCGCCGATCCGCCCACTCGCGTCTCCAGTAATGCCTGTTCGGTCGCTTGGCGATTGTTCGCGAACATGGTCGTCGGGCTCGGCAGCGCGTCCGCGCGGACCAGCATCACCCGATCCCCGGCCGGCAGACTCCGCACCCACAGAATCGCCTCGCGCTTAGCTTGGTCAAGAAGGGTCATCTGACCCACCCGCGCACCCATCCAGGCGGAACTATCGAGCACCAGAACATGATCCCGGCTCATCCGGTCCGGCGAACCCAGCCGCAACTGTGCCAAGGCCGCGAGCAACAATCCGATTGCGATTAACTGCAACAACATCGACCACGGCTGTTGAATCCGCTTCCGGTGCTTAGCCTCCGGTGGCTTCTCCGACGGCGTCCAGAACCGCATCGTCGCCACGCGGATTTTTCGTCGAGACCGATCGAGCAGGTACAGCGCCAGCACCGCGCCACTCACTGCGCCCCAAATCGCCAAAAACTCGCCGAGACCCAGGTTGAGAAAGAACATCTACCGGCCGCCTCCCAGCAAAGGCCCAAACACTGCCTGTTCCACCGGTGTTGACGTCGTCACCCCGGCGTACTTGCCGCCCTTCCGCTGCGCGACCTCGCGCACGCCGCGGGCGTACGCATCAAAGTTCGCCGTGTAGGCCTCTTGCGCCTCGGCGTCAAAATTCAGCTTCTGCACTTCGCCCGTCTCGGCGTCTTCGATTTCGATCTCACCCTTGTACGGCGGCACCCGGTCCTCGTCCGCCCACAAGTGGACCAGGAAGACCTCGTGCCCGAAATCGGCCAGATACTGCAACGGCTTCTCACAACCTTGGTCGTCTAGAAAGTCCGAGATGACGATTACGAGGCCCCGCTGCGGGTACTCCGCGATGAACCGCTTCACGCAGCCCATAAAATCCGTTTTCCCCGCGGACTTGATGCCTTCCAGGAAATCAATGCAAGGCCGAAACCGGTGCCGCCCTCCGCCGCACTGCAATGGATCAAGCAGTTGGTCGGAGAACGGCTGCAGCAACACACTTTCGAGCCGCACCAAACCGACGTAGGTCATCGCCCCGGCCAGTTTTCGCGCGTAGTCGAATTTGCTCGGCTCGCCGGTCGTCATCGAATCGCTGACGTCGAACAGAATCCGCACCGGCACTCGCGGCTCCACTTGAAATAGCTTCAAAATTAACCGCTCCAACCTCATGTAGACGCGCCAGTTCACCGCCCGGAGATCATCGCCCTGGTGAAACTGCCGATGGTCCAGAAACTCCTGCCCCGAGCCTGAATATCGGGACGCATTGTGTCCACCTACAAGGCCGGGGAACGACTTCTGCCAATGCAGCGTTAGCCTTTCCAACCTTTCGAGAAAGGATTGATCGATCGAGAGTTCCGCCATAGAGCCAGTCTAGACTGCGGCCGGCGCAACAGAGCGCACGATATGTTGCAATACAGTGTCCGGCGTCTCCCCGTCGGCATGAGCGTCAAAATTGAGGATAATGCGATGCCGCAGCACCGCCGGGGCCATCGCCTGAATGTCTTCGAGGCTCAGATGAGTTCGTCCCTTCATCAACGCCAAGACGCGACCGCACTCAACCAACGCCTGCGCCCCACGCGGCGAACTGCCGTAGCGGACATACTTTTTGGTCCGGTCGGCTGCGTTCTCGGAAGTCGGCTGAGTCGCCATCACGAGGTCTACGGCGTACTCCCGCACATGGGGTGCCACCAGTACTTGACGCGCGATCGACTTCAACTCCATGATCGTCGCCCGGTCCACAACTTGGTCCAGGTGGATCTCTTCCCGGTTCATAGTCAATTCCACGATCCGTCCCAAATCCGCCTTCGACGGAAACGGCACCAGAATTTTCATGAGGAATCGATCGAGCTGTGCTTCCGGCAGCGGATAGGTGCCTTCCATTTCGATCGGGTTCTGGGTCGCCATGACGAGGAACGGATCTTCGAGCACGTGGGTCGTCGTGCCGCTGGTCACCGTCTGCTCCTGCATCGCTTCCAGCAGCGCGGACTGCGTCTTCGGCGTCGCGCGGTTGATTTCGTCGGCCAGCACCAGATTCGCAAAAATTGGTCCGGCCTGGAACCGGAACGCCCGATGCCCTTCGCTATCGGAGTCCATGATCATGCTGCCGACGATGTCCGCCGGCATTAGATCAGGCGTGAACTGAATCCGGGAATACTTCAAATGCAACACGCGCGCCAGAGTGCGCAGCAGCGTCGTCTTTCCTAACCCCGGAACCCCTTCGAGCAGGACGTGGCCTCCGGCGATCATGCAAATCAGAACGCCATCGACAACCTCGCTCTGACCGACAATTACTTTGCCGATCTCCTTTCGGATTTGGTCGAGATGTTGGACGGCTTGACGGAGGGCACTGTCTGTGAACACTTCATCATTTTATGGTAACCGGATGACAGGTTGGGAATCTTTCGGCTGGAAAACGAAAAAAGAAAAAATAAAAGGAGAGATGGCCCACCAAAATGGGAGATCGCTCCTGTCAAAGTTTTGTTGTAGACTTTGGTCCTGTCCGACGATCCGATTAGATCTCGGCCGCCGTCAGGCGAGTCCCGGACTCAGCCGCCAAGTAGGCGACGATCTGGCTCATCTCCCGAAGCGCGTCCTGCGCCTTCGGACCAGCGAAGCAAACCTGCATCATGCGGTAGTCAATCATATGCAATCTGCTTTCGAGCGACGCCCCGCCTACCTGAAGTTCACTGGAGCTCTGAGTCATCGCTTGAAGAACCTGAAGATCTCGATCGAGACTCTTCCGGACGCGGTCCAAATCAATCGCCGTCCTTGCCTGCGCCAACTGAACTTCCAGTTGCACAAAACTCAATTTCTGGCTTCCCGTGCTCGCATTGGCCTTTTCTTCGCCCCGGCGAGCTTCCAGAATGAACAGACACAAGTACAGAAAACAGTAAGCGAACATCGCCGTCGACAGAAAAACGATCACAATACTAGTAATCATTGCTTCGGCCTCGATTTTCGTGGTTGTATCGTGAGTGCCTATTGCTAAGTCAAGCATAGGGACGGAGGCGTGATTAGGCAAGCCTTTTTGGGGGTAGTCGGGTTATTTTGCGAACGGTCTACGACGATACTCTCCAAGTGGTACGCTTCTGGCTACACCGCATCAAACAACATATTTCCGGCCGCTCTCCCCTCTGCCAGGCAACGCGCGGTAAACAGCCGGGCATAGCTTAAGTTCAGATAGTCCCCCTCGGTGTAACCCAACTCCACCGCCGTCCGATCAATCCAATCACCCGTTCCTTCCAGCTCTACAAATGTCCCGATCGGAGTCTCGTCCACCATGACAATCCCTTCGCCCCCCGGCCGCTGCCATTCGCTGCGATACTTTTCGTAGCGGAACTGCGGCTCCAAACCCAGTCGACCTAGAATCGTTGCCATGGCCTCGGTTGCCCCCACCACGACCTCGATCTCTTCCCGCTCTTTATGCTTGCCCACCGTCGCGCGCCCTTTATAGGTCAGCACGTTCTTGCCGTTGAACTCCCGGAGGCGAATCAACTCCCCCCGCGCCCGCAACTCCCCTTCGGCCGTATCGTAAATCCGATTCTGCTCCAAGCCGCGCGGCACGATCTCGATAAACCCCAGTCCCACCAAAGAAGCGCGTATCGCCTCTTCGTCGACGACCCGTAGCTTAATCTCAATCTCCTGGTGTTGATCCGTTCGCATGCGCTTTAGGATAACGCAGCCTTTTGCGCCGTCCGCGCCGAGGCACCGTGCAGCGCCGCCTTTTCGATTAGTTTCCAATAATAAGCCGGTGATCCACGCCTCCAGACACCGCAACCGGTTAGCCTCAAACCCGTTGGCCGCCAGCGCGACGATCGGCGCCTGCTGGTTCTGCCCCCTCCTCGCCGTTTTCGACAATTCGCACCGCGCAACCCATCCGCTCTGGGCCACCAGTCCACTTCTGTAGCGTCAACGGCCGATGAATCACGCCAACCCGATTCCCCATTCCAGTGGTGCCGTCTTCCCGTTTGCAGGTAGCAGGACGGCCCAATTGATCCCCGATCTGGCTCCGCGCTCTGCCCGCCTCTGCCGAAAGCCAACCATTCACCACCGCCCGGTCGATGCCACCTTCCCAAGCCGCTAGGGCTGCCGCATCCTGAACTCGCCGCCCTGGGCCCGGTCGCGAAGCGACCACCGCTATCGACTCAGAGGGGCGCGTTTTAGTGCACTGGATCACCCGAAACGCCAAATCGCACCAAACGTCGACTTCTCCTCTGGTTTGCTCTCCACTCCTAAATATCGGCCTCCTCGCTGTTTGGTGTGGGTAAGGCCGGATAGAGCGGAGCGGCAGCGTTAGACGGTTTGAGTTGCGGCGCCGGCTGGAATCCAGGGACCTCGGAGTGTGTGGTTTTCCTGTACGGGTTTGAACAGGGCCGCGACAGCATCGCCATCGCGGCGGTGGGCCCGTCATTGCCACGGCCGACCTCGGGGCCAAGCACGCTTACTCGCCCTTCGCTTGCGAAGTTTTGACCGGCGATTCTACCCACGCAAACAGTGAAGAGCCTGTTTTCTTGAAGCCGAAGTAATATTCTCACATCACCGGTACGTCCTTCCCGTGACGACGGCGTCGACTAGATGATTCACGCACAGCTGGACCAACTTCCGGAGAGGATTCTGGCCGAACTCCGAGCCGATGCGCGGGTCTCCCCCGCGGCCCACGCCGAACGGGTCCGGCGTCTGGAGGAATCCGGCGTCATCATGAACCCGTCGCGCCTCAGCAAACGCCTCACTGCGCTTGCCGGCGAACTCGCCGAGGTCCTGAAATGCCATCGCTGAACCGGCTATGAATCCTTGTACCCGCAAAGTGCGGGTCGAAGCGGTCGCCGATCTGCAAAAGCTGATTGACGGCCTCACTCCGTTCGGCATGATCTCCTCCTCGCTGATTCTCTCCGTTCCGGCGGAGCGCAGCACCCAGAATGTGACACGATTGGGGAAACATCATGAAAGTCACTGATCGACGCTCCTTCCTTTCCGCACTGCCCGCGGCGATGCTCCTCACCGCCGCCCCTAGCCTGCCCAACCGCCCCAAGGTTCCCGGCACGTTGAGTCTGCGCGCCCGTCGCCGCACGAAGGGCGACGGCCCCACCGAAAAGATCGTCCAGTGGCCGGTCACCCGCACCGCCATCATCATTTGCGACATGTGGGACGCGCATACCTGTGGCCTATCCGCCCAGCGCGTCGGGCTCATGGCCCCCCGCATGAATCAAATCGTCAGCGCAGCCCGGAGCCTCGGCGTGATGATCATCCATGCCCCTAGCGACACCATGAAGTTCTACGAAGGCACCCCCTTCCGCGAACGTATGAAGCTCGCCCCCACCGCCGCCTCGCCCTTTCCCATCATCAATCGTTGCCCCCGCGTCCCGTTGGAGGAACGCGAATTTCCCATCGACGACTCCGCCGGCGGCTGCGACGATCCTGTTGTTAAGAAGGAGACCGGCCCGCCCTACCCTTGGACCCGGCAGCACCCCGCTATCGACATTATCGGTTACGACGGAGTAAGTGAAAGCGGGCAGGAGGTCT
>CANNLB010000060.1 GCA_947505565.1 Acidobacteriota bacterium
CGGCGCACCAGATAGACGTGGAGGAAGATCAGCAATGCGGTGACCGCAGGAAGAATCAGCACGTGGGCACCGTAGAAGCGGGCAAACGTGACCGCCCCTATCTGGCCGTCCTGGCTGCCAAGCAGCGTCAGGATATAGGGGCCCATGAACGGAGCCTTGGCGGCGATCTGGGTGGTCACCACCGTGCCCCAGTACGCCCGGTTGTCCCACGGCAGTAAATAGCCCGTGAGCCCGAAGCCGAGGGTCAACAGCAGAAGCACAACGCCGAGCATCCAAGTCGCTTCGCGGGGTTTCTTGTACCCACCCCACAGAAAGACCTGCAGCATGTGGAGGACGACGATGCAGATCATCATACTGGCGCCCCAATGATGGAGACCGCGCATGAGCCGTCCGGCCGTGAGCTCGGTCAGGATGTAGCGGAGGCTGCTATGCGCCTCACTCGTCGTCGGCGCATAGTTCATCGCGAGCATGATGCCGGTGAACGCTTGCACCAGGAAAAGGAACATCGCGATGCTACCGAAGACTTGATGCCAACCGCTGGACGCGGGGATGTCTTCGTTCAAAAAATGGTTGATGCCGGATTCGAGGCCGGTGCGGTCCTCAATCCAGGCGCGAGCGGATTTGATCATGACTAGGCCTTGTCGGACTGGCGAACTTCGCCGAGGAGAATGGTCGTGCCGTCGATCTTGATGTCGAACCGGTCGAGGGCGCGAGGTGCGGGGCCGGCGAGCACTTTGCCATCGGTACCGAAGCTGGAGGTATGGCAGGGGCAGGCGAAGTTTTTCGCAGCACCGTCCCAACTGATGGCGCAGCCGAGATGGGTGCAGATAGGCGAGTAGGCGACCACTTGTTTTTCCCCGGTTTTGATCATCCAGGCGCTAGCCTTTTCTTTCACCTGCTTCCAGCCATCGCGGCGGACACGTTCAAAAACGACTTGCTCGGGGACGTTCGGTTCCAGTTTGGCGATGTCGCCGGCGGAGACCCACTCAGCGGGACGTTTATGTTTCGAGCCACCGAGGAGATAGCCTACTGTGGGCAGGGCGAGGGCGGCGGAGATGAGGCCCATCAGGCCGGTGATTGAGGCGACGAGAAAACTGCGGCGCGGCTCCGAGGGTGAAGTCGACTTCATATTCACCAGTATAAATTGGATTCGATTGACGGGATTGTGAAATATCTAACCCGGCAGAAAAGTTTTCAAGTGGGTCCGGATTTTCAATTGTTGACCCCATAGATTAGAGTTTTCCAGTGGATCGACCTGGAGGTCGAAGAGCTGGGGTTCCTTCTCGTAGCCTTCGATCAGCTTGTGGCGACCGTCCCAAACCATGCGCCACTCTTCGAGCGCGGCGACAAGGTGGGACCGGTGGACATGGGTGCGCCCGGCCAGTAAAGGGCCCAGCGAGCGGCTGTCCATGCCGGTGGGCTTACGGACGTTGGCGTAGTCAAGGAACGTCGCCGTCAAGTCGTGCAGTGACACAAGGGCCTTAGACTCGCCGCGGGCTTTCACGCCGGGTCCGGCCACGACCATAGGAATGCCAACGGAGGCTTGATACGGAACGTGCTTGCCCCATCGATTATGGTCGCCGAGCATTTCGCCGTGGTCGGAGGAGAAAATCACGATCGTGTCGTCGAGTTCGCCGCGCTTCTCGACCGCGGCGAGAATCTCTCCAATGCCCCGATCGATGTTCTCGCACATGGCGGAGTAGTTCTGCCGGATGGCGAGATGATGCGGAGCTTCGTATTGAGTATTGCGATTGGGCTGGGGATAAGCACGGTCACGCACCGTTTTTTCCATTCTGGCGGTGATATCGACGGGGCTATGGGGGCCGGTGAAGTTCACCGCCAAGTGCCATGGCTGGTTCGCCGGGGCGGCGTTGAGTAGGGTCTGGGCGTTGCGGGTGATGAAGTTATCGCAGTAGAGCGCATCAGGCAGAGGGGTGGCGTAGGTGCCGACGTATCCTTTGCGGCCTTTCATGTCCCGGACGTGGATTTCAGCCTGCCCTTGGTCGTGCAGCAACTTCATGTACGGGTCTTTCGGAACGAGGGCCCCGCTATTGACGGCATCGCCTTTGCCCGCGTTGTCGATGGCGTCAGAGAAGCCCCATTCACGGACGAGACGACGGCCGTCAAGGCCCCATTCCTGGGTTTTTTTATGCAGATCGAGTTTGCCGCAGCCCATGACGTGGTAGCCGGAGTCCCGCAGGAGTTGGTAGTAGGTGGCCTGGGCGAGCGGATAGTTGTCGCCATTGTTGACGACACCGCAACGCCGGTAATCGAAGCCAGAGGCGAGGCAGGCACGGGCCGGAGCGCACAAAGGCGAAGGGGTGATCGCGCGGGAGAACCGAACGCCGCGGGCAATGAGCTTTTCAAGGTTCGGCAGACGCAAAGGAACTGCCGGCTGACCGGGCATCCAGTCCGGGCGCCATTGGTCCGGGAGCAGAAGCAACAGATTCGGCCGACGGGGCGCGGCGAGAGAGGCCAGAACCGTCCGGCGACTTAGTAGACTTGGCATACATCACCCAAACGACGTTCCAGGGCGGCCACTTCTTCGGCCGTTAGTTTTTTGTCGTCCTTCGTGAGGTAAAAGACGTCGATGGCCTTGTGGGCTTCGGTGTCGATCAGCACGATCTCGATATTACACCCGGCGTGGGAAATGGTGGAAGCAAGGTCGAAGAGCAGGCCGGGCCGATCTTCGGCGATGATTTCGACGAGGGTGGCGTGGTCGCTGACTTCGCTGTCGAAGTAGACGGCAGGTCTGACGGTCGGCTTGGTTCTGGCCACCACAGGGCGGCGACGGCTGGCAAGCAGCGTGGTGGCGGCAAGCTTACCGAGCACAACCCGCTCGACTGTTTGGCGCAGCAGATCGATCTCCGGGGGATTCAGTTCCAGATTACGACCAGGATCGGAAAACGTGAACGAATCGAGGACTTCGCCGCGCCGATTGGCAAAGGCTTCGGCTTTCACGATATCCATGCCGGAGCCGGCCAGCGTACCCGCGAGGGCGGCGAAAAGCTTGGGACGGTCGCGGGTAATGACGAGCAGATTCCAAATGCCGCCTTGGCGGGTGAGTTCGATGCCGACCCCGGACTCGCGAGAGCTCTCGGCGAGGGCAATGTGGCGGGAGACATCCACCTCCGTATGTGTGCGGAGATAACGCTGGGGGAAGCCTTCGAGAAACGGGTGCGCCGCCGCGTTACCGATCCGGTCGGAGTCGAGTTCCTTCGTCAGTTCGCGCTGGCCGATCGCGTAGATGCGCCAAAGCTGTTCCAGGCGCCAAGGCGTCATCGAAGTGGTATTCACGCCGCTGATGTCGGCGTAGGTGAACAAAGTGAGATACCGCAAGCGTTCGGAGGTTTGCACGCGGGAGGCGAGGTGTTCGGCCGTGGCGGGGTCGCTGAGGTCCCGCGAATTCATCACCGCAGAAAGGACGAGGTGCTGGTCAATCAGAAAGTGAATCAGTGGCCGGTCCTCCTCGGTCACCTGAATCCGTTCCATGATCGCGGTGGCGAGGCGCGCCGATTCCATGGCGTGCGTCGGCCCATCGATCCCTTTGCCCACATCGTGCAGCAGGATCGCAAACAGCAGCGCGGGAACCGATTCAATTTCGCTCAGCAGGCTGGAGAAACGATTCCGCGCGGGATCGCTGTTTTTCTTCAGGGCCAGCAGATTCTCCATCACGATCAACGTATGTTCGTCGACCGTGTACCGGTGGTAGAAATCACGAACCACCAACCCTTCGACCAGCTTCCACTCGGGAAGAATAGCGGCGAGAAGGCCGGTTTCGTGCATCGTGCGCATCGCGAGAATGGCGTGGGGCTGCGAAAGGATTTCCTGAAGATAGTTCCAGATCGGGCCGGGCTTGGAGTAGTGAGCCGCCAGCGAAGGCAAGGCGGCGGCGATGCGCCGTTCCGCGTCGGCCGAAAGAGGCAGGCCATGCCGGGCGGAGAAGCGGATCAGCCGGAGTGAGGCGTCGGGATCCGAGTCTAAAAGCTGCGGGTTCCTGAGATGGAGCCGTTCTTTGCTGACAGAGATTTCCGAGGTCGACAGGCGGGAGCGCCATTCCCGGAACTGGCCGAAGAGGCCGCTGGGGACGAGCGTTTCGCAGATGTCGACGGCTTGGAGAACCGAGCGATGAATGCGGCGGGCACTGAGAAAGTATTGGCGAACGTACTCGGCGGGGGTGACGCCACGTTCCGCGGCGATCGACTCCTGAATGTCGAACTGAAGAAGGTTCTGATCGCGATTGGCTTGCACGTGAAGGTAGCATCGCGTAGCGTAAAGGAACCGAATCGGTTCGGCGAGTTCACCAAGCCAGTCGGGCATCTCGCGAGTGGAGTCTTGTAGCTTGTTCAGCCAGCCGATGGCGTGGAGGTCACGCAGGCCACCGGGCGATTCCTTGACGTTCGGTTCGAGGTGGTAGACAGTACCGTGGAATTTCTCGTGGCGCTCACGGACTTGACGAATGAGGTGTTTGACGAGCGCCTGGCGTTCTGTCGAGACAAACTTAGGCAAGCGTTTGGCAAGTTTGTCATACTCCGCCCGGTCGCCGCAGAGGTAGCGCTCGTCGAGCAGACTGATATTGAGTTCGACGTTTTGCGGATGGTATTGGCAGCACTCTTCTTGCGAATGGACGGAGTGACTCAGGCGGAGGTTGACGTCCCAGAGAGAGCGCAAAAAGGAAGAAAGGGCATCGCGAGTGACGTCGTTATGGGGTGGGTTTTCGGTGAGGAGGAGGACGTCGATGTCGGAGTTCGGGAAGAGCTCGCGACGGCCATAGCCGCCGACGGCCAAAACGGTGATCCCTGAGGGGAAAACCGGGGAGAGGTACTGGTCGAAGGCGGCCTGGACGATGTGATCAACCTCCGCCGTTCTCCGCGCCAGGACCAGTTGCGGCTGGTCCCAGTGCTCAAAGCAAGCAGAGCGTATGCCGTCGAGCGGCAGATTAAAGGGCGGATTCACCGCGGTCGTCATTGCGGATGCGAATAGCTTCGGCGACTTCGTATACGAAGATTTTTCCATCGCCGATTTTGCCAGTTCGCGCGGCCTTCGACAGGGCCGAGAGTACCTCTTCGGACCGGGCGTCGGGCACCACCATTTCTACTTTCATCTTCGGGAGAAGGTCAACTTGGTACTCTTGGCCCCGATAGACTTCCTTATGCCCCTTCTGGCGGCCGTGGCCGCGGACTTCGGTGACGGTCATCCCGTCGATGCCGATAGCTTTGAGCGCCTCTTTTACTTCTTCCAGCTTGAACGGCTGAATAATGGCTTCGATCTTTTTCATGGTTTTCGCCTCCGTTCCTACGCTTCGAGATTGTATCCTTCTTCGCCATGCATGCTCAGGTCGAGACCCATCGTCTCCTGTTCACTGGTCACACGCAAGCCCACCACAACATCGACGATCTTTAAGATTATAAAGGATCCGACGATCGCGATGCCCCACGAGATGGCCACGCCGATGATCTGGTTCACCACCTGACCGCCGTTGCCGTCGACGAGGCCGGTGTTGATCGCGTTGCCGGCCGCATCTTTCAACGCGTTCACTTCTTTCGTCGCGAACACGCCGGTGAGGATGGCACCGAGGGTGCCGCCGACGCCATGGACGCCAAAGGCATCGAGTGAGTCGTCATATCCGAACATGTTCTTGACCTTCACAACCGCGAAGTAGCAAACGATACCGGCGGCGAAGCCGATGATCAGGGCGGGCATCGGCTTCACGAACCCAGACGCGGGAGTGATGGCCACAAGGCCGGCGACGCAACCGGAGATGCCTCCGAGAATACTGGGCTTGCCGTGCTGAAACCATTCGGCCAGGATCCAACCGAGCGCCGCAGCGGCGGCACCGAAGTGAGTGGCGACGAACGCGCTGGAGGCTAGGCCATTAGCGGCCAGGGCGGAGCCGGCGTTGAAGCCGAACCAACCGAACCAGAGGAGGCAGGCGCCGATGAAGCTGAGCACCAGGCTATGAGGCCGCATGGGTTCTTTCGGATAGCCCAGCCGCTTACCCATCACCACGGCGCAAATCAGCGCCGAGACACCGGACGTGATGTGGACCACCGTGCCGCCAGCGAAGTCGAGACAGGGAACGGTGCCACCGAGGAACGCATTCAACAGGCCGCCCTTGCCCCACACCATGTGCGCCATCGGATAGTAAATCAGTAAGCTCCACAAAATCGTAAACAACACCATCGCGCTGAACTTCATCCGCTCGGCGAAGGCACCGGTGATCAAAGCTGGGGTGATGATCGCAAACATCATCTGGAAAGCCATCCATGTGAGGTGAGGAATTGTCGGCGCATAGTCAGTGTTTGGTTCCATACCGACGCCGTTCATCATGGCGAAGCGCATGTCGCCGATAAAGGCGTTGCCATCGCCGAACGAAAGCGAGTAGCCGAACAGAGCCCACATGATGGTTGCGATCACCATCAGAATGAAGCTCTGCATCATCGTACCCAGCACGTTCTTCCTGCGAACCAGCCCGCCGTAAAAAAGCGCGAGGCCAGGGCCCGTCATCAGCAACACGAGTGCGCAGCTAGCGAGCATCCATGCGTTATCGCCGGCGGACTGCGCGGCTGCAATCTTGGGCACAAGGTCTGCCACGGTCGGCGGCGCCGCAGACGGCGCTTGAGCCAGAAGCGAAGTTGCTCCCAGTGCGGCGAGAGAACTTACAGAGAGAATCCTTTTCATAAACACCTCAAGTGGAGTGGAGAGTGTGAACAGTCATGCAAACAGGGCAGGCTGGCAACAATGCTTTGCTTGATAAGCATGCGACATCTGTATCCCGATGGGAATTCAAACTTTTCTATTCAGTCAATTGAAATTATCTATTGGCTATTCCAATCCGGTGTTGGTTATTCTGCGGGGGAACCGTGTCGTTCTATATTCACTCGAATCACACCTGGAGACATCCTTCAAATGAAGACCCCCCTGAATTCCACGCTCATCGCACTGTCTGTGGCGACTTTTGGCCTCGTGGCGCAGACCACTGCCACCGCTCCAGACCCCGCGCCCGCGGCCCCGGCCCCTTGGACAATGGGTGCCATCAAAATCAGCGGCCTGATCGACGGCTACTACAGCAAAAGCTTCAACAACCCCGCCTCTGGGAATAACGTCCTCCGCAACTTCGACGTAAAAGCAAACCAGATGACCCTGAACATGACGAAGCTAACTTTCGAGCACGACGCTGACCCGGTCGGCTTCAAACTCGATCTCGGGTTCGGTCGCGCTTGGGAGGTCTTCCACGCCACTGACCCCGCAAAGAGCGTAATACAATACATTCCGCAGGCCTACGTTAGCTTCAAGCCCAAAAATGCGGGTGACCTCCAGATCGACTTCGGCAAATTTTACACCTCCGCCGGCGCTGAACTTACCGAAACGCACCTCGCCTGGAATTACTCCCGCGGATACTTATACGCCAACGGCCCCTACTATCACATGGGCCTCCGAGTCACCAAGCCGCTCACTAAGTCCTTTACCGCTGGTTTCCAACTCGTCAACGGCTGGAACAACGTCGAAGACAACAATTCTGGCAAGACCATCGGGTTCACCACCGCCTGGACCGGCAAAAAAGTCTCCTGGTACAACAATTACTACACCGGCCCCGAAAAGAACGGCACCAACAAAGGCTTCCGAAACTTCTTCGACACGGTGTTGAACATCAACCCGAACGACATGACGAGCATGTACGTCAATTTCGACTACGGGGCCGACAAGCGTCTGTCGGGTGGCCAGAGCACCTGGGTCGCCATCGGATTTGCTTCCAAGTTCCAGATCAGCAAGACGATCGCCATAACGCCGCGCTATGAGCACTACAACGACCGCGACGGGTTCATCACCGGCACCGCGCAGAAGTTGAACACGTTCACGATGACCGGTGAGTACAAGTGGATGAAGGGTCTCCTCAGCCGCTTGGAATACCGGCGGGACTGGTCCAACCGGGCCTTCTTTGATCGGGGTAACGAAAACGCTAGCGCCAAAGCCCAGTCCACCATCCTGATCGGCATGGTCGCGTTCTTCGGCCAATAGCACAACAACCCGGCCGCGGAATTCCGCGGCCGGGTTGTGTCAATGGGTTCTATTGCGCCCCGCGCTGGACCCGACGGCGTCGTCAAGTGGCACTTGCTACATTCCTGGAAGTTGACCGGGTATCGCGGCGACCGACTGTGGATTTTATGGATCCGGATATCAATCGGCCCATACGGTCAAACGATAGCGGCGCATGTCAGCCGATTCGACAGCCCGTGCAGGACTTTGCCGAGTGGCGACTCGCCCGTGGGGCTGGTATTGCGCCCGATCGTCGGCACAAACGGAGGCGGGCCGGCGGCGCAGACTTAGTTCTCCGCCGTGGCCGCCCGGTTCAGAGCTGCCCCGCCCCACTCCCGACGAGCCTTCATCGCCAAGGCATTCGTCCCCGGCTTCACATCGGCCGGCAGCGCGAACGCCACAATTACTGCCCTCCACCGACGCCGAAAAACTCTCCGCCGCCGGGCTCAAGAGCCCTGGAAGCTGCAGGACCTTGGTCGGGATCTTGAGCCGATCCGTCGGGCCGTCCATCGTCGAGATCAAGTCCGACTCGCGATGTTTCAGGCCGCAGTAGAGTATCGGCTCCA
>CANNLB010000061.1 GCA_947505565.1 Acidobacteriota bacterium
CATCAACTCCGCCGTCTCCGCCGCGTTTAACTCCTCCCCCCGCCACCGTTTCAAATCAATCGGCTTCCCGTTCAAACTCGCCGTCCCAAACTGTCCCCGCGCGAAATACGCTTTCGCCTCTTCGTTGATCACCGCCTCCTTCACCCCCACCGAATTCGACCACGCCACCGTCGGGTCTACCCCCTTCGACAAATTCGCCAGCAGCACCCGCGTCTTCCCGCTATACCGATCGTCGGTGAACAAATAGTGCATCCGTGCCCACGCAAAGTCCGGCATCGCCACCGGAGCCCCCACCTTCACCCGCGGCCCCGCCACCTCCAACGTCGAAAACAACGCTATCACCCCCCGCTCAATCTCCTCGTCAAACGGCAGCGTATTCTCCCGAATCAACAGCCCCGCCAGCTCCCCCGCGTCCACCGACCCCGCCCAATACCCCCCCGGTCCCAATCGCAGCTGCCCCAGGCCCTTACCCAATACAATCGTTACCGGCCAACTCGGCGGCAACTCTTTCCCAAACTGCGCGCTCAGCGTATGCTGCACCTGCACGAGCATCGCCAACGCCTCCCGCGCCTCTTTATCCTTCCCGTTTGAGTACACCGCAAACGGCTCGCTCCGAAACACATTCCACTTCTCGGCCGCCGACATACCCGCCGAAAAGCCCGTCACCAACATCAACGCTGCCGCAATCAGTCTCACCAGCCCATGCTATCGCAGCCCGTTCTAGCGAAGCCCGTTCTAGCGAAGCCCGTTCTAGCGAAGCATGGACGGGGCCGAAATCACGAGCGCCCGCGCCGACGTCTCCGAAACACCCCGATACGAATGCAACTCCGCCGAATCGAAGTAACACGAATCCCCCGCGTTTAAGATGTGCTCCTCCTCTTGATACTGCACCGCCATCGACCCCTCGATCACAAAGATCAACTCCGCCCCCGGATGCACATGCGCCGTCGCATCGCCCTCCCGGGCCTGCGGAAACTCCGCCAAAAACGCCTCCATCGGCTTATTATTCGCCTTAAACGCCAATACTTCAAAGTAAAAGTTCGGCTTCTCAGACTCCGCCCGGTTCGGAAACTTCATCCGCTCCTCCTGCCGAACCACTTCAAACAACCCCTCCTTCCGCTTGCTCCCAAAGAAGTATTCCATCCCGACATCAAACACCATCGCAATCCGTGCCAACGTCGGAAGCGTCGGTACCAATCGCCCGTTCTCCAACTGCGAAATCATCGACGCCGACAGCCCCGTATGCCGACCCAACTCCGTCAGCGCAATCTTCTTGCGCATCCGCAGCTGCTTCAGCTTCCGCCCAATCTCGTACGAACTCAAGAGGCGGCCAATTGTGTCCGCACCACTTTCGATTTCTGACATGACTTCATTTTAGCGCGATTGAAAAGCATTTAAACGCGTTTCGCTACACTGAAATGACGTTCAGTGGGGTATAGGAATAGCCTTTTCCCACTGTTAGGTTGGTTCCAGAGGAAATATTAATGGCTACCGCCCTTACAGTTCTAAACAGCTTCATCCCCGCTCTACTGCCCGTGCCTGAGCTCTCCCCTGTCTCCCCCGCCCTCGAAGCCGCTCCGAAACACGAGCCCATCGTCGACGCCGACGCCGATCTCGTCCGCAGCGCCCAACAAGGAGACCAAGCCGCTTTCACCGATCTCGTGAACCGGCACTATCAATCCTGTATCAAACTCGCCCGCTCGATCCTACGCGATTACGAAGACGCCGAAGACGAGGTCCAGAACGCCTACACCAAAGCGTTCCTCCACCTCGCCGGCTTCGAAGGTAACTCCCGCTTCTCCACTTGGCTCTCGCGCATCGTCGTCAACCAATGCCTCATGCGCCTCCGTCAGCTCCGCCGCGCCAACTTTACCTACCTCGACGACCCCGGCGCGGACGAAAACCAGCCCCGCTTCGAACTCCGCGATCCGACCGAAAATCCCGAACAGCGTTATGGCCGCAACGAAGTAGCGTCCATTCTCAGTGCCGAGGTCAATCGCATTCCCCACCTCCTCCGCAAACCCCTCCTACTCCGCGAGACCATGCGCCTGCCCCTCACGGAAGTCGCCCACCGACTCGACATCTCCGAAGCCGCAGCCAAGTCTCGCCTCCTCCGCGCTCGACGCGAACTCCGCGATCGCCTCACCAAACATCAAGGTCGTTACGGGACCGCGACGCTCCTGAGTTAGTGATACTGTAGGGGATGTCGTTCCCCCGCGCATGAAACTAAGCGTGCCACTGTATAGAGGCATCGAAACCCTCTACGGAACTCGCGACGAGAACATTCGGCTACTGGAAACCGAACTAAAGATTCGTACGCGTTTGTTGACCGATTCCCTTGAAGTCGAAGGGGATCCTCCCGGAGTGGAGCGCTGTGGTCAAATCCTCAGCGATTACTCTGACCTACTTCGGGAAGGACATTCCTTCGGCCCCGAAGATCTAACAAGTTACCTCCGGGTTGTCGCTGGAGATGCCACCGTCTCCCTCCGCGCCCTCGTTGCCAGCGGCCGCCAACGAAACTTCGGCAAAAAGGTTCTCGCCCCAAAGACGATCAATCAACGTCGATACCTCGAGGCAATCGAGCGCAATGACCTCGTTTTCGGCATCGGACCCGCCGGCACCGGCAAAACTTACCTTGCCGTCGCCATGGCCGTCTCCGCCCTCATCACAAAGCGCGTCTCCCGGATCATCTTGACACGCCCCGCCGTCGAAGCCGGAGAAAAACTCGGCTTCCTCCCCGGAACCCTCAAAGAAAAGGTCGATCCCTACCTCCGCCCCCTCTACGATGCAATCTACGATATGCTCGAAGCCGAAAAGGTGGAAAAGCTCATCGAACGCGGAGTCATCGAAGTAGCGCCCCTCGCCTTCATGCGGGGTCGTACCCTTAACGACGCCTTCATCATTCTCGACGAAGCCCAAAACTGCACCCCCGAGCAGATGAAAATGGTACTCACCCGCCAAGGCTTCAACTCGAAAATGGTCGTCACCGGCGACGCCACCCAAATCGACCTCCCCCCCGGCCGACGTTGCGGCCTCATCGAAGCTCTCGAAATCCTCAAAGGCGTCGCCGGCATCAGCTTCGTCAGCTTTGACGAACGCGACGTCGTTCGTCACAGTCTTGTCCAGCGCATCGTAAAAGCTTACGAGCGCCACCACGAAGCCAGCGGCATCGGCCGCCAACTCGCTCTGCGACTCACCGAAGCCGCCTCCGCCGCCGAAGCCGCGGAAACCATTCCTCCTGTATAGTCCTCTTCAACTCATATGTCATCTGACGGCAGTAGTACCAGCAGCATCTTATTCCAGGGCGTCAAACGGACCATTGCGCTCGACAAACCCCGTCTCCGTGCTTTTGCCGCCCGCCTCACGGCCGAACTCTCCGCAGGTCAGCCGTTCACCGTTCTGATCGCGAACGACAAGGAACTCCACCGGCTTAATCTGGCCTTCCTCCAGCACGATTACCCCACCGATGTCCTCAGCTTCCCCGGCGAATCCGAACTCGGCGAAATGGCCATCTCCGCCGACCGTGCCCTCGAACAAGCCGCCAGCCTCGGCCACGACGTCTCCACCGAAGTCGAAGTCCTGATGCTCCACGGCCTCCTCCATCTCCTCGGCCACGACCACGAAGGCGACCGCGGAGCCATGCGCCGACTCGAAACCAAATGGCGAAAAAACCTCGGCCTGCCCGCCGGCCTGATTGAACGGACCAACAAACCGTGAGCCTCGCCTTCTTCGTCGCTCTCGCTCTCCTCGCCGGCCTCGTCGTCCTAACCAGCTTCGTTCAACTCCTCTATCTCGAATCCCTCCGCCTTCGCTCCCGCGAATCCGCCGCCCTCAATCATTTTAAGGAGGAGTACGAAGACCGCCTCGGCCTCAAACTCGAAACCGGTGCCCTCACCTTCTCACTCGTCAAACACTCCCTCATCGCACTCCTCGGCGTCTTCGCCATGGCCTTCATGGGCATGGGCCATAAAGAGTTTTGGAACGGCCTCGCTGAAGCCGGCATCGCCGCCTGCACCGCATCCCTCCTCTGCTCCCAAATCATCCCCCAGCTCCTCTACCGCAAAACCGCCGCCCACTGGCTCATCGCCTTCCTCCCCCTCGTCAAGGTCCTCATCTGGATCGCCGCCCCCATCATCGCCATCCTCCGCTTTCTCCAAGCCCTCACCGAACTCGGGGCCACCGCCGAACAAACCGACGAACACGAAGAACAAATTGAGGCCCTCATCAACGCCGGTAAAGAAGAAGGGCTCATCGAGGAAGAAGACCGCAAACTAATCCAAAGCGTCGTCGAATTCGGCGACAAAACCGTCAAAGAAGTCATGACGCCCCGCCCCCGTATGGTCGGCATCGAAAAGGGCGCCACCGCCAACGAACTCCGCCAACTCGTCATCAACGAACAGTACTCCCGCATCCCCGTCTTCGACGGTTCGATCGACGATGTCGTCGGCTTCATCCACGTCCGCGACATGTTTATGCAGGACGAAAAGCATCAGTCCGCCCACGTCTGGGAACTCATGCGTCCCATCCGCAAAGTCCCCGAATCGAAGAAGGTCACTGACCTGCTGCGCGAAATGCAGCACGACGGCGCTCACATCGCCGTCGTCATCGATGAGTACGGCAACACCGCCGGCCTCTCCACCATGGAAGATCTCGTCGAAGAAATCTTCGGCGAAATCCGCGATGAACACGAACCCACTCAGGACCTCGCCCCCGACGGCGAAGGCGCCTGGATCGTCTCCGGCTCCTTCGACGTCGACCATCTCAATGGCCTTCTCGAGTACCGCCCCGACGAAGAGTTCGAATCCACCACCGTCGGCGGTCTCGTCGCCGAATGGCTCGGCCGCGTCCCTCGCGTGGGCGAAGGTGCTGAACGCGACGGCATCCGATTGGAAGTATTGGCCGCCAACGACCGACGTGTAGACCGCGTCCGTGTCTCCCGCATGAAAGAGGAGTTTGAAGAAGAATTGAATGCCTAGGCGCTTAGCATTTCGCGCCGGAACCGCGTCCATCATTGGACTGCCCAACGCCGGTAAATCCACGCTCTTGAACGCCTTAGTTGGCGAAAAACTGGCGATCGTTAGCTCCAAGCCGCAAACCACGCGGACCGCGCTCGACGGGGTCCTCACCACCCCCACCGCCCAAATCATCTTTGTCGATACCCCCGGGATCCACAAGTCAGACACCCCCTATAACCAGAAAATGATGCGCTCCGTCCGCGCCTCTCTCGACTCCATCGACGTCCTCGTCTTCGTCCACGACGCCCAGCGCGTCATCTCCACCGAAGTCGAAGGCGCCCTCGATCTCGTCAGAAAATCCCGCGCCCCCGCCATCCTCGTGCTCAACAAAATCGACCTCGTCGACGACAAAACCAAAGTCCTCGCCCTGCTCGAACAGTTCCCCACCAAACACAACTTCGCCGCCTACCTCCCCATCTGCGCCCACTCCGGCGACGGAGTCGAAGGCGTCCGCGACGAGATCATCAAACTCCTCCCCCGTGCTTCCAAAATCTACCCCGACGACCACATCACCCAAATGCCCTCCCGCTTTCTCGCGGCGGAAATGATCCGCGAGAAAATCCTCACCGAAACCCATCAGGAAGTCCCCCACGCCGTCGCCGTCCTCGTCGAAACCTGGGAAGAAAAACCCAAACTCACCCGCATCAGCGCCACCATCTACGTCGAACGACAAGGCCAAAAAACCATCGTTATCGGCGAAAAAGGTGCCATGCTGAAAAAGGTGGGCACCGCCGCCCGCCTCGAAATGGAACAGTTCTTCAGCACTAAAATCTTTCTCGAACTCTTCGTCAAGGTCCGCCCTGACTGGCGCACCCAGCCCGAGTTCCTGAATGAGCTAGATTGGAGAGTAATGACCGGAGAACGTGATGAATAAATTAGCGATTGCAATCCTGGGCTTAGGACTCTCGATCGGAGCCCCCCTGTGTGCGGATGAAAAATCCGACAACCTGATCTACGACGCCACCCGCCGCCGTCTCGCCGGAGACCCCGACGTCAAAGGCGGAGCCCTCGAAGTCGAAGTCAAGGACGGAGTCGTCACCCTGAAGGGAATCGTCCGTACCGACCAAGCCAAAGCCAAAGCCGAAAAACTGACCCTCAAAGTCAAGGGCGCAAAAAAAGTCGTTAACGAACTCCGCGTCTCCCCGTACGGCAGCTAACGCACCCCGCCCGATACGACTCGAAGACCTCTCGGCTCCCAATCGACGAGACTACGACAACCCGCCGACTCTGCATCGAGAACTCCTCGATGCCGAGTTGGCCGTCGGCAACCAGATCCCCCAAGTCCAGCACGGTTACCCCGGTGCCGCGCTATCCCATCATGGTCATGAATTTCGAAAAGTGGCACGAAGGCACCGGCTACGATCTTACGCGGATCCCCCTCATGGCCCCCGAGAAACGCCAGGATCTCGAAGCCGAATGAATCCTGCAAGCTCCGCCTCGACGGCGACTGGCGCGACGGAGAAGCCATCTTCGAACTCGACACGCCTGCGGCGTTGACAGCCGCTGAAAAAACCACGAGACACCCCTCGCCGGAGGTGAGAAGCTACGCCACGCGCCACGTGGCCGTCCACGCCGCCGAACTCGAAACCCCAGCCATTCGCGACATCGAACGAGCCGCCGTCGAACTCCCGATCAACGGCAACACCCCGGACGTCCGCCAATCCGTCTTGAACAAAGCCCGCACCGACCCTGCTTCCTCCGTTTCAACAACGACAGCACCGTCGATTCCCGCGCGGCCTGGAACGAACTCCGCGACTTCCTCAAGCAATTCGAAATTGCAATTTGGCAAGACCCTCGGTACCATACCGTACATGCCTAATGTTCTTGTGACCGGCTGTAGTTCGGGAATCGGCTTTGCCACTGCACTCGAGCTCGCCCGGGCAGGGCACCACGTTTTTGCGACAATGAGGCACCCCGAGCGTGCACCGCAACTGGCGCACACTGCGGCAAGCGAGAAATTGTCGATCAAAATCTTGCCTTTGGATGTCGATTCTGACGAATCAGTGAATGCTTGCTTCCAGTCCATCGCCGAACCCATTGACGTGCTGGTGAACAACGCCGGCATCGAAGTCCATGGGTCAGTGGAGGAATTGCCGCTATCATCCATGATCGCCGTGATGAACACAAATTGCTTCGGCGCGGTACGTTGTATCAAAGCGGTGCTGCCGCAGATGCGGGAACGCCAATCTGGCTGCATCGTGAACGTCTCCTCCATTGCAGGCAGAATTGCCAATTCCCCGCTTGGAGCCTACTCCGCTTCCAAGTTCGCACTGGAGGCTTTCTGCGAAGCGCTCGCCGGTGAAGTGAAACCCTTCAACATCAGAGTTGCTCTCATAGAGCCGGGTGTTCAGGATACCCGGATGGCCCGCGATATCAGCACCGGACCGAAATCGATCTATCCCCAGGTAGAGCGATTTTCCGCCTTTATCCGGGCGGTGCTGGCCGACCCAGTCTCGCCCGATGCCTCCGCGACGGCCATCCGCCACGTAATTGAGAGTGGCACTTGGCAGTTGCGTCATTTGCCGGGTCCGAATGCAGCGCCTTTTGTCGGCTGGAGAGCCTCGATGACTGACGAGGAGTGGGTCGATTGGAACGCTTTGGGCGACGATGACTGGTACGAAGCGGTGCAGCGGGACTTCGGACTGGACGCCCGTCGGTCATAGACCCGCTGGATTTTTGAGCCTCATACCGAGGGCGACATCCGTTGACGGTCGATCAGATTCTCGCTGATAACAATACTCCGGCAGCTCCGGTTGCCTTCGAACAGACGCGCATTCCGATAGCGAAAAACTTGCCCAGACCCCGCGAGGGCATCGGATCCGGCGGCGAGACCCAGCCCGCCAAAGGGCCGGGCCTGTCTTCATTGCATCCAACGCAGGTGTGAAGCCAAGCCCAGCAACCAAACGGCCATGCGCGACTGCGCCAGCGCGCCACCCGCAAGCTCCCCCGCGCCGCGACATTCTACGGCCAGAACCACCGAACCGTTATCGCTCTTCATCCAAACCCCGACATCGCTAGCCCGCCAAACGCGGACTTATCTACGCTCCTCCACGCCGGCGTTTCGGCTCACCAGCCGTGTAAAACGCGGAAACACAACCTATCCGCACACCCAGACAAACGCCGCAAGCAATCCCAATGCGGCGCTCGTCAGCCCAAACCTCTTCCTTATGAGCGGTGCCGCGGCAACCTGACTGCTTCGATCAACGTAGCTCAAAGCTTAGCCCTGCCCCAGCATCTGTATTGGATCAACTGAAATCGGAGGAAAGCGGATCGACGTTACGAACTGCCATCCAACCGGACCTCCGCCTTTGGACTTCCGGCGACGCTCACCCTCCGAATCGAATCGATAGACCCCCATGCCTTACAAATCCCCGCCCGCAGGGCGGAAGCTTCTCTCTTCCATCTGTTTTTCAACCTCATATTCACGCTGAACCAAAACACATCAACACGAGACGCCAAGGCATCGACTGGGGCGGGCGGCACGTTCAAGCTCGCGAAGAGAAGAATTGACCAGCCCTGCTCGCCAAAACTGCACCACCAACCGGCCCCGACTGCACTGCCTCTCCGACGAGCATGGGCTTGTGGCG
>CANNLB010000062.1 GCA_947505565.1 Acidobacteriota bacterium
TAATTTCGGGTGTCTTGAATGATGCCGGCATTTCGGTCGAGCGACTGAAGATCGATCGCTTTCGATCGGGTATAGTTCGCCATAATCGAAACACCCTTCGTGAGCCTCCGATTCGCCGATAGCTGAAGAGAGTGGTAAGTGGAGTTGCCAATCGCAGCGGCGGTATTGATGGATTGAAAGTTTTGGTACGGGCGACGCTGATCGATGTTCGCCACCGTCGCGCCGGGTCCGAAAACCGCCTGATTCTCCTCATAGTTAATCATTAAGTTCGTACCCTTTGAGCCAACATAAGCACCCGAAAACACCGTGCCAACAATTTCATGCTGCAAAGTAAGGTGCCATTGCTGGTTGTAAGAGGTCCGATTCTTTGGGTCAAAACTGCGTTGCACCCCTGTCGGAACCACGAAGCGGTAAGCCAGCCGATCCGCGCTCTGCGTGGGCGGCGTAAAGGGAAACGGATCACCGCCAGGAAAGTTCAGCCACGGATCTTCGAAACTCGGGGGCGCATTCCGCACGATCCGGAGCACAAAGGGCTGGGCGATCTGGGCTTCGTTCAACAAGAAGCCGCGCATCGAGTTGTAAAAGACTCCGTATCCAGCACGAACCACCGTGCGAGCAGTCGACCCAAAGGGCTGCCAGGCCAAGCCGGCACGCGGACCGAAATTGTTCCAATCCGTAGGGTAAGTACTCCGCGTAATCCCAGAGTCTCCCGGGTACACTAAACCTCGCGGTGCGTTGGGAAACAGAGTCGACTGTTGCCCGGCGCGGAAGGACGCAATTTCGTCGCGACCATCGTAGATGCCTAAACCGGGTTCCCATCGCAAGCCCATGTTGATCGTCAGGGAACGCGATACCTTCCAGTCATCCTGGACGAACAGACCGATCGTGTGAAACCGGTTGTCGGTACGCAGGATCGACTGCTGAGTGTAGCTCGAAGGCAGTCCGAGCAGAAACTCCGCCCAGCCATTGTTCGCCCGGCTAGCGTTCCAGTTAAAGGAGTTTCCATCCGACTCGTTCGATGCATTCCGTGTCGCCACACTATAAGCGTATTCTCCGCCCACCTTGACGATGTGTCCGGCCTTAGTCCAAGTCAGAGAGTTCCGCAACTCATGCGCGTTCGGGGCAAATTCCACGAAATTTTCCCCGGCGAAACCAAAATACCCAGCGATCGTTCCCAGCCTCGTATTCATCGGGTAGCCCGGCGTGGCGGATTTCGTTCTTACACCAAGGTCCGAGAGGCGTAGTCCAGCGGCAACCGTGGGAGGGTTCCCTTTGAATTCACCCGGAAGAATGGGCACCGGGCCACGGGCAAACGAGAGCCGGTTGTAAGTGTAAGTGAACGCGTTAACCATGTTCGGCGAAACCACTTTTGTGTAGTTCGCCAGAATTCGATTATTCGTCCAAGATCCTTGGCCGTTTGACAGCGGAACATTGAAGTTCTGAGTCTGGTCGAGATTGGAGAAGAAATATGATACATACAGACGATCATTCGAAGTGAAGTTATGATCACCTCGAGCGAGCAGCTGATCGCGCCGATCCGTGGAGGGGCTGTTGTAGGCAAACTGATCCGCTCCGACATTGGGCCGTGGAATCAGGATCTCTCCCAGGCGCTGGGCGGCCAAGGACTGGCGCGCCGCGGGGATCCGATCGCCAGGAAACGGCAGCCGATTGGTCGACGGGTCGAACGGCTTACGAGCCGAGGCCGAAAAATCGCCGGTGCGCTCGCTCAACGTCGGCACAATGAGGCCGGTCTGGTTCAACGCTCGGCTTTCGCGAACCGACTCCCAGGAAGCGAACCAAAAGGTCCTATCGCGCACCGCTGGGCCACCGATGGAAGCACCGAACTGGTTCCGGCGCAGCCGCTGCTTTTCGACGAGGTTCGCATGAGCAAAGTAGGACCGCGCATCCAAGGCGTCATTGCGCAGGAATTCGTATAAGGTACCGTGAATCGAATTGGTTCCACTCTTTGTGACGGCAGAAACAATCGAACCGGAACCACGACCGAACTCGGCGCTGAAGTTATTACTCAACACGCTGAACTCCTGCAAGGCGTCTGGATTCGGAATCGAGGTCGGAACGCCAGTGTAGACGTCGTTGTTGTGACCGCCGTCGACCAACGTATTGTTATCGTTTCCCCGCGAGCCGTTAACCGAAATACCATCTTCCTGGGAAAAGCTCGCCCGCGCTCCAGCCTGGCGAACAGCTCCCGGTAGCAAGGTCTGCAACTGCAAAGCGTTGCGGCCGTTTAAGGGCAGATCTTCAATCAACTCGCGCCGAACTACGGAACGAAGCGTCGAAGTCGCGGTCTCGAGAGCCGAATAGCTGTCTGAAACGTCAACGCTCTGACTCATTTCGCCTACCGATAACGCGATGTCGAGTTGTAGGGTCTGCTCCGCGGTCAAATTGACCGCGCGCATCTCTGTTCGCTTGAAGCCCGTCGCCGCGGTGCTCACCCGATAGTTCCCGACCGGCACCCGGATGAACTCAAACCTGCCGCCGGCATCGACGGCGGCCTTGCGCGTCACTCCCGTCGCTTCGTTCACCAAAGTAATCTCCGCCGACGGGATAATCGCACCCGAGGAGTCGGAAACATTGCCCACGATCGTCGCATTCCCTTGGCCAAACATAGCCGCGGCAATAGCCAGGAAATAGATAGTTAGTTTCAACATGAGAGAATCCTTTGTAACTGCGGATCAGCAAACGGACTGCGCTTCAAAGTCGAGCGACCGGAGTTACTTGGAAGTAATAGGTCCCATCGGTTCCCCGACCTCGAACTCACGTGCCGGATCATAGTTCGGGTTCTTCGCCGGAATCTGGGCCCCCGTCGTTCGAAGCCACTCTTCCAGACGTTTCCGCATCGCCGCTGCCTTCGCCGGCTGCGTCAACGCCAGATCATTCGACTCGCCGATATCATTCTTCAAGTTGTAGAGTTCCACCCGGCCTTCCTCAAAAAACAGAATCAGTTTGTCGTCCCCGTTTCGAATCGCCGCCGCCGGACGACCCTTCTGCGGACTGTAGTGAGGATAGTGCCAAAACAGATCACGAACTTTACCGGGACGCCCCCGCAAGAGAGTCACAAAGCTACGCCCGTCCATCGCCGGCAACTTCTCACGCGTCACTCCCGCCACCTCGGCGATCGTCGATGCATAGTCGTAGCTGACCACGGGCTCTGAGCAAGTGCTGCCCGGCTTCGTAACCCCGGGCCAACTCACCACCGTCGGCACTCGAATGCCACCTTCGTATACATGGCCCTTCCCAACCCGCAGCGGCAGATTCGACGTCACCGGCCGATTCTTCCACTCCCGCGACGTTACCCCTCCATTGTCTGAGCTAAACAGGACCAGCGTGTTCTCAGCCACCCCACTATCACGCAAAGTATCAAGAATTCGCCCGACGCTCTCGTCCACGCTTTCGATCATTGCCGCGTATTCGCCATAGTTCTGCGGATCGTCCGGCCGCGCTTTGGCGTCGTACTTCTTCACCTTCTCCGGCTTGCCTTCAATCGGCGTATGCACCGCAAAGTGCGGTAGGTACAGGAAGAACTCCCGATCCTTGTTGCTCTTGATGAAATCCACCGCTAACGTCGTCAGTCGATCTGTCAGGTAGTCCCCCGGCTTGCCGTCGAGCGTCACTTTCTTCAACCATGCCGGATAGAAGAAGTTGTTCGTCGACCCGGCCTCGTCGCCTGCCAAAGCCACATCAAAGCCCTGGTCGGAGGGAAGAAAGCCCTTCGTCCCCAGGTGCCACTTGCCAATGCATGCCGTCCGATAGCCTTCTCCCCGTAGCAACTCCGCAATCGTAACCTCTTCGAGCGGCAACTCCAATCGGGCACTCGGCTGAATCACCTTCGTATGGTGATAGCGATTCGAGGCACCCTGCAAGTGAGACGTCAGGTGAAGCCGCGCCGGGGCCTTTCCTGTCATGATCGCCGCCCGTGTCGGAGAACACACCGCGCTCGCCGAATAGCCGTCGGTAAACACCATGCCCTCGCGGGCCAGCCGATCAATATTTGGCGTCTCGTAAAACTTACTTCCGTTGAATCCGGTGTCGCGCCACCCATAGTCATCAATCAAGATCAGGACGATATTGGGGCGACGCTGTTTCTGGGCCACCGTGGCAGCCGCCATTGTTGCGGAAAGGAAAGATCGGCGCGTCATTAGAACTCTATTCTCCAACTAAGCTACATCATTCGCGCGGCACCGGCGCCTGTAGTCCGCCCAAAGATCGAATTCGAGAGATCAGGGACCGAAAACTGTTCCCGGTTCTGCGAAGACGCCCCTCGCCGCATCGTCTCCTCAGCGGATTGAAACGACAGCAATGGTGGAGCGCATCGACATCGAACGAGCGCTCGAGGACCTCACTTGTAACGAAGGAGGCATTATCTTCCAGGGGCTCGCTGTTGTCCTTGCAAAAATACGATGACCAGCAGACCTTAGCATCAGCGGCCTCAAGCACGAACCGCGGCCGGACTCCCCAATTTGAAGGGTTGCCAACCCTCTCGCTCGGAGCCGACGGTCACTCGGCAGCGAGGATCAAGTACGAGAGCGCCAGAAAGCCGGGGGTCTGACGCGGAATGGCCTGTGAAATCAACGTCGATTCCAGGCTGCCGAACAGCCCCCTTCGTCGGAAACCCAATGTTTTGACCGGGCAAAAGCCGAGGTCAACGGATCTCGGCCTCTTGGAATCATACACTTCGTGTACTGACCCCCGGCTTCCTGGCGCTCTCCATTTCTGGCCGCCAAGATCTGGCGTCACGGCGGGCAGGTGGGTGTCCGCTACAGCGATCACTACCAGGAGCAAGGAATCTTTCAGCGATTGATGGGGAGATTGCGGGCCGTCGCCGCTGGCGACGGCGGGTTCGCGCCCGTCGTGGCGGGTGACCACCGGCGCGCATAAATTTTTACGCACCGGATGCTGAATAGAAACAACGAATCACGAACAGCGAGGTGAACGCAGGCGGAATTAGGGGAGGCAACAGCGGTCGCGGCGGCGGTCAGCCGAGCACGGTAGGTGGGCCGGAAGGCGGGCGTGCGTGCATAATTCAGGTGACACCATTGTGACTTGAACCACAAATCGGCTGCGGAAGTACGTCCAAGTGTTGATTCCAGCGTGATACACTCCGCGCTATGCGCACTGCCTTTGTCTTCCTCTTTGCCGCCGCGGCGACGGTCTTCGCCCAGGTGGATACCTCCACTGTTGCCGGCCTGATCCGCGATAGCACGGGCGCCGCTGTGCCGAATGCCAAAGTCACTCTCCGCAACGAAGGCAACGGATTGAGTGTGGATGTCCGTTCCGGAGTGGAGGGGCTGTATGTCTCCCCGCCGATCCGTTCCGGACGTTACGTGATAGGGGTAGACGCCGCCGGATTCGTGAATGCCGCGAAACGCGTTCAAGTGGAGATCTCGCAACGGGTCAGCGTCAATTTCGACCTCGAGGTTGGCGCGGTGCGCCAGTCGGTGGAGGTGACCGAGGCAGGCAATTTACTGCAAACGGAGAGTTCGACGCTTTCGAATCTGCGTTCGGAAAAGGCGATCAAAGACTTGCCACTGAACGGCCGCAATTTCGCGCAATTGATCGGCTTGGCGGCCGGTGCAATGCCCGCGCAGACCCAAACCACCGGCTCCCCCATCACCATGAAGCGCGGCGTGACCGGCTATGCCCTTAACGGTCAACGCTTCCAGGACAATAACTTCCTGCTGGACGGCATCAATAACAACGAGAATCACAATGGGTTGGGCATTTTGATTTTCCCGCCGATTGAGGCGGTGGAGGAGTTTCGAGTGGAAAGCTCCGGAGCGAACGCCCAGTTCGGCCGCGGCGGTGGCGGCGTGATTAACCTTACGTTCAAATCCGGGGGCCGTGACTATCACGGGGGAGTGTTTCACTTTCTGCGCAATTCGGCGTTCGACGCGCGCAACTTCTTTGATGGCGCGGCCGCTTTCAAACCGCCGTTCAAGCTGAATCAGTTTGGCGCCTTCCTCGGCGGACGGATCAATCCGCGGGCGAAGAATCCCAAGACATTCTTCTTCGGTGACTATCAGGGCGGACGCATCCGCCAAGCGCAGTCACTGATCAGTAACGTGCCCGTGGCCGCGTTTCGCAACGGTGACTTCTCCGCGTCGCCGCTGCGCGTCTACGACCCGCTTACGCAGCGGCAGCCCACGCCGGGCCGCTTCGAGCGCGATCCTTTTCCCGGCAACCAGATCCCGGGGGGCCGCATTGACCGCGTGGGGATGAACGCGATGAATCTGTATCCCCCGCCCAACCTGCCGGGCCTCGCCAATAATTTCCGGTTCAACCCCGTCCGGATAACCGACGAATACAGTTGGGACGCCAAGGTGGACCACCAGTTCTCCCCTCGGGACCTTGCCTGGGTTCGGCTGTCGCGCTCCAATAGCGAACTGACGGAGCCGAGCCAATTGCCAGCGCCCGCAATCGGGAACGGACCCGGCGTTCCGGGCTTGAACACCCAGCCGGTTTGGCAGGCGGCGGTGAGCGAGACCCACACCCTTTCTCCGAACGCCTATAACGAGGCGCGGGCTGGTTTTACGCGCCTGAACCTTCGGGCTTTCAACCCCAACTTCGGCCGCAACGTGTCGGATGAAATCGGCCTGCCCGGCGCCAACGTGGCCAGCGATCCACTTACCTCCGGACTATCCATCTTCACCATCACCGGGCTGCAAGCGCTTGGCGACAATGGCTTCTCCCCGGCCGTGATCATTAGCGAGAACCTTCAGTTTAACGACAACGTCACTTTCATCCGCGGTAAGCACACGTTCAAGTTCGGGGGCGAATGGCAGCGCCGCCGGTACAACGCCTTCCAATCGAATGTGTTGCGCGGAACGCTGGCCTTCGGCACTAACTACACGTCCAATCCCGCCGCGCCGCAGGGGACGGGTCTGGGCGCCGCGGAACTGCTGCTGGGCCGGCCGAGTTCCGGGTCCATCCGCTTCCTGAACGGCACGCGCGGGTTCCGCCGCACCGAACTGGCATTTTATGCCCAGGACGACTTCAAAGTGACCAGCCGGCTAACCCTTAACTACGGCCTGCGGTGGGAAGACTATCTTGGTTGGCCTTGGACCGAAGTCAACAACCGTCAATATGCCTTCATCGCCGCGCGCCAGGAAGTGGCGCGCGTGGGATCCGGCGGCCTCTCCGGCTCCGGTATTAGTGGCGACCACAACAACTTCTCCCCCCGCTTCGGTCTGGCCTACAAAGTGAATGAGAAGACCGTGGTCCGCAGTGTCTATGGCATTTACTATTCCGCGCCCACGCTGGACATCACGCGCAATCTGGCGTCCAATCCGCCGGAGTTCATTGTCTCCGAGTTTCTTAATAATCAATTCGATTTTGCCGGTGCCCGGCCGCTGTCGCGCGGTTTTGAACGGCCAGTCGGGGGCACCCTGGATGGCGCGACGCTGAACTCCATTCAGCCCGGCCTGCGGATGCCCTACACCCAACAGTGGAACGGCTCACTGCAACGCCAGTTGCCGGGTTTATGGAACCTGACGCTGGCCTACGTCGGCACCAAAGGCGTGAAGCTGAACGCCCAGCCGGATATCAATCGTCCTGTGCCCGGTACCACACCCATCATCCAGCGCCGCCCCTATCCGCGCTTCACGTCCATCCAGGAGGTGCAGCACCGGCAGAACTCCATCTATCACGGCCTGCAAGTTACGGGCGAGCGCCGCCTGGGGCGGGGCCTAAACGTGCTGGCGGCTTATACTTACTCCCACGCCATTGATGAAAATTCGGGCCCGTTCAACATCCCGATGGATATTCGGAACTTCCGGCTCGACCGCGGCAATGCCGACTTCGATGTGCGCCAGCGGCTGTCCTTAAGCTGGACGTGGGAGCTCCCCGTTCGGGTGAGCGGGTTCGCGCAGCGCGCGTTGGGCGGCTGGCAGACCAACGGGATACTAAGCCTCTACGACGGCCTGCCATTCTCGGTTGCCTCCGCGACGAATTCGCTGAACATCGGCTCCGGGACCCGTGCCGACCGCCTCCGCGACGGCTCGCTGCCGGCGGCGCAACGAACTCTGGATAGCTGGTTCGATATCGGGGCCTTTACGGCGCCCGGCCCGCAACTATTCGGCAACTCTGGGCGCAACATTCTGCGCGGGCCCGGCACCAAGCAACTCGATTACTCGTTATTTAAGGATTTTCGGTTCGGGGCCGATACGGCGCGCCGCCTGCAGTTCCGCGCTGAGCTCTTCAATATTACGAATACGCCCCAGTTCAACAATCCTAATGCAACCGTGGGCGCGCCCGGCGCGGGGACCGTGCGATCGGCCGGCGCGCCGCTAACGTTCCAGCGGACTTCGCGGCAGATTCAGTTCGCATTGAAATTGTATTTCTAGCGTTACTTCGTTGCGGTGAGAAAGGTTAGGTTCAGCCAACTGGCGGGAGCTGGAGTGAATTTCGGTGGTGCGCTTCGTAGCCGGACGGCAGGGCAAGCCGCCGTATGGCCCGAAAACTCGATCCGCCGAATCCCAAGTTCAACCAAGGGTTACATCTCCGTCCGAAACTTCGGGATTTGCGAGTCGGCGAGTGTCCCGGAAACTCCACGGATCAAAC
>CANNLB010000063.1 GCA_947505565.1 Acidobacteriota bacterium
AGGATCTGCGCTCCCAAACCGGCTTCGTGCTGAATCACCGTAGCCCCGTCGACCGTCGAGTGAGTCAGCGGGTCGCGCGAGTGCGGCACAATCGCGCCGTCAACTTGCCGATATCCGGCCGTGGTCTGGTGCAGGTAGACGAGTACGCCCGCCCCCTCGGCCTGAATCATCGCCAGGGACCGATCAACAATGTGTGCGCAATCGCACGTGGTGGACTGGAACAGGTTGCCGTAGGCGCAATGGGCATGCACCCGCACGAGGGGGTTGGGCTGACTGGCAACGTCGCCCAGGACCAGCGCCGTATGACGACCCGCGCCGAGGGTGGAGGTGTAGGCGTAGGTGGTGAACTGGCCGTGACGCGTTAGGAGAGTGCCGGTCGCCGTGCGGTCCATGAACCGTTCGTTTTGCAGGCGATGGCGGATGAGATCGGCGACCGAGATAATCCGAATATTAAACTTCTGGGCGAACTCGGTAAGTTGCGGAAGCCGGGACATCGTCCCGTCCTCGTTCATGATTTCGCAAATCACCCCACCCGGTTGAAGGCCGGATAGGATCGCTAGATCGACGGCCGCTTCGGTTTGTCCGGCGCGGGCGAGGACGCCTCCAGGGCGGGCGCGAAGAGGGAAGATATGACCGGGGCGAGCAAGGTCGGCGGGTTTGGCATCCGGACGGATAGCGACGCGAATCGTATGGGCGCGGTCTGCGGCGGAAATACCGGTCGTCACTCCCTGCGCCGCTTCGACAGAAACCGTGAATGCAGTACCAAAACGCGATGTGTTGGAGGCCGCCATCAGCGGCAAATCGAGCGCGTCACACTTGTCCGGGCTGAGAGCCAAGCAGATAAGACCTCGCCCGTGGACGGCCATAAAATTGATGGCCTCCGCCGTGATGTGTTCTGCTGCGACAGTCAGGTCGCCTTCGTTCTCGCGATCTTCGTCGTCGACAACAATTAGCATGCTGCCGGACCGGAAGTCCGCTAAGGCCTCAGGGATGGGTGCAAAAGACATGGGGTAGATGCCTAGCCCTTACGCCGCGCTTCGTAGTCGCTGTAGCGCTTCTTGAAATCGGCGAAGCCCTTCCGACCCATCAGGCCAAAGGTAAACTTCTTGCCAAGTTCAACCCCTTCCTGATCGAAAGCGTTGATGTCTAGCATTTCCCCGACAAACGCAGTTTCGAACTCCAGAAGCTGGAAAAACATGCCGATATGCTCAGTGTCCACCTTATCAAGAGTGAATACACAATTCGGACGCTGATTCTCGGTTAGCGCAGCTTGCGTCGACTTGCATTCCACGTCCAAAAGCTTGGCGAGGGATTGGCCGGTGAGGTAATCGAAACCCTCGAAGCCCGTCTTTTCCGCGGGGATCTTGCCCGGGTCGGCTGGCTTCTTCACGGTCCAGAACGAGAACAACTTATCCTTGGGGCCTTCCATGTACAGCTGGACTTGCGAATGCTGATCGGTCGTACCTAGGGCGGCAATCGGAGTCTGACCTACGTGCACCGTTTCCCCCGCGCGGTTCTTGGCCTTGCCGAGCGACTCAGCCCAAAGTTGACGGAACCAGAATGCGGTTCCCCAAAGACGATTGGCGTAGGGGAAGGCAACCTGAATCGTTTTACCTTTCTTGGTCAGCGCCAAAAAGTGAAGTAGCGCAGCACGAAGCGGAGTGTTGTCCCTCAGTTCAGGCTTCCAGGCTAGGGCGGTCATCTTCGCCGCGCCCTTCAATAGCGCAAGAATATCAATGCCGATAAGCGCCGCCGGAACTAGGCCAACCGCCGAAAGCACACTGAATCGACCCCCCACGTTCTCCGGCAGGTGAAACGTCTGATAACCTTCGGCGGTCGCCATCACTTTTAAATCGCCACGTGCTTCGCTCGTGACGACGACGATGCGGGATTTAGTAAGCTTGGCTCCCGCCCCGGCGGTCAGCCACGCTCGAACAATCAAGAATGTTGCCACGGTTTCCGCGGTGGCTCCACTCTTGGCGATGACGACGACCAGCGTCTTCTTCGGCTTCATCGAGGCGAGCGCAAGCTGCACGAATTCAGGATCAACGTTGTCGAGGATGACAAGACGCGGCTTAGACGTCGAATATTCTCCTTGTACAGGGTGCGGGCCGCGGGCGGCACAGTCGAGCGCCCAGGCACCAAGCGCGCTGCCACCGATCCCCACTAAGCACACCGTGTCATAGGAACCCTTAACCTTGTCCGCGTAAGCAAGGATCTCTTTTGCCACAACGGAGTGCTGCGGAAGATCAGGGAAGCCAATCACTCCCGAAACGGAAAGTCCCTTCACTCCGGAGAGGGCTTTGGCGGCGAGCGCCGCAGCAGCCTCTAACTCCGCAGGCGTAATTCCGTCGGCCTCGCCGACCATCTGCGCGAGAAGATTCGTTTCGTCGAAAACAATGCCCATAAGGATAGTGTAGGCAGATTACTGGCGAATGCCGAACTGGGCGCGAACCGGCGTCGGAAATGTGCGAGAGATGTGATCCTGCCAAGTCAGACATTCTTCGTCGACAAAGGCCCAAGCTAAGCCGATAAACGCAGCCATCACACTGATCAGACCGCCTAGGATTCGTTTGCCGTTGTCCGACGACGAAGGTTCGTGACCATCAAAGTGAACCAGACGAAGCCCCGCCCATTCCATTCCCGGCGAAGGAACACCGGCAACAATCCAGTATGCCTCGTAGAGAAATCCGAGTAGCCCGGTCGAAACCCCGATGGCAACCATCGAAGTCAAATCAAGCCCAGCCCACGGAAGTTCTTCACAGCTGAAAAATAAAACGCCGAGGAACATCAGCATGCAACCCACCACTAAAGCGAAATCCATCAAACCGGCCAGAAAACGGTGCATCCTGGTCGCTACCGGGTAATCGCAATAAATCACAGCCTCTACCGAGGTGGGAAGCGTCCGAGGTGCCGGGACGCTGGCCGGGACGAACTCAAGGACTCCCTGATACGGCAGGTAAGATGATTTGGCTGCGGGTTTCCGAGCGCGGCGAGGCGGTTCGGCCACCTCAGTCGTTCCATCGATCGACATTACCTTGCTCGCCTCTCTTACCACAAACAACGCACTCTGCATCGGACCCAAGTGCCGAGGCAGCGAAGAAATCGCCGATGGATTCGAGGATTCAAGTCGAGGGCCGGGCGCCGGTTCCGCATACGTCGCTGCCACTGTCTCCAGCTTGTAGGCCGCAGCGCTACGCACTGCCGCACCGGAGCGGGAGGCTAACAGCGGAGCCGAGCTGTGCCCGATACGGCGGCCGCAGTTTGAACAGCGATGTTCATCTTCATGAATAGATACGTTGCAATGAGGGCAGTTCATAATTGACCTTGTGAGCGTATTGCCTCTCTGAAAGTGGACGTGCTACGGTTGCAGGTTTGACGAAACCGAATCAAATGCGGACCCACGGGCGACTGGCGGACCGAACCCACACCAAAAGCTTCAGGACGGGCCTTCGCAGGAAGTATAGCACTGTTCCGAACGTTTTCATAGACTTTTGTTCAGACTTCTGCCTGACCTTCGGCTCTACTCTCGGACTATCGGCGGTCTCGCTAATCTTCCTTAGCCTATTCAGCGAAATTTTGTGTGCCCAGCCCGGGCAAATCCGCCGATTGCCGCCCGTAGCTCCAGTTCAGTCAAGGGTTGGTCCGGCTCCTGTGAAGGGGAATCGACAAAATGCGCCCGCCGAAGACGAGGTGCTGGTCCGAGGCGTAGCCCAGGAAGTGGACGGCCAGGTCTACCACTTGCGGGGAGCGGCTGAGGTGGAGACATCCGAAGTCTTCTTGAAAGCTGACGAAATCGACTACAACGAATTGACCGGTGACGTCGATGCCCGGGGAAGCGTCTACTACAAAAACTACACAAGCTCCGAGGAGATGCGGGCAGAAAAGGTGAGGTACAACCTGAAGACCGAGTCGGGGGTGTTCTTCGAAGTTAAGGGCAACGCGCAGGGCAAAATCGAATATCGACCAGGTCTTCTCATATCGCAGAACCCCTTTACTTTTCAGGGACGTTGGGCAGAAAAGATCAAAACTCGCTTTATCCTTTACGATGGCTTCATCACCAACTGCGTCCTGCCCAAGCCTTGGTGGCGATTGACCGGCCCGAAATTCGATATCATCCCGGGCGACCGGGCCATCGCTTACCGCGCCGTTTTTAAGGTGCGAAGGATGCCGATTTTCTACGCGCCCATGTTTTATAAGTCCCTGGAAGAACAACCACGTAAGAGTGGTTTCCTCACTCCCAACTTTGGCAATAGCACCCGTCGGGGCTTCATGCTCGGCGGCGGCTACTATTGGGCGATCAGTCGGAGCTATGACGCGATGTATCGCGGGCAGTTGTTCACCCAGCGTGGCTTCGCCCACGAAGTCAATCTCCGAGGCAAACCGCGCATCGGAACCGACTTTAATTTTTACCTTTATGGGGTGAACGATCGCGGACGGCTAACCGATAGCGGTGCCCGGGTGAAGGAGGGTGGGTTCTTGATTAACGGATCCGGTCGGTCGTCGCTCGGCAATGGATGGAATGGAGCGACAAACATAAACTATTTATCCTCATTCCTTTTCCGCCAATCCTTCACGCAAAGCTTTAATGAAGCAATCTTCTCGGCGGTGAACTCTGACGGACATGTTAAGAAGTCCTGGGATACCTACACCTTCGGCATCGAATTCTCCCGCCACCAATTCTTCCAGAGCACCCTGCCCGATGACCAAGTGGTGATCCGGAAAACTCCAGAAGCGAATTTTCACTCGCGCGAGCGCAGGGTTTTTGGCAAAATTGTCCCCGTCTGGTTTTCCTTTGACTCGAGCGCGGGGTTCCTGAAGAGACGCGAGCCGGGATTCATCACCCGCCAGTTTACCGATCGGCTGAACGTCGCCCCTCGCGTCATGGCCGCGTTGCCGTGGAAAGGCTTCGCCTTTTCCCCTTCCTATACCTTTCACGCAACACACTACGGAGATCGGAAAGATTTGAGGACAGGTGCCGCCTCTACCCGCACCCTCACGCGGCAGGCCCATGACTTCGCGGCCGAGCTAACCATGCCAACATTAGAGAAAATCTTCAATGGGCCCAAATGGTTAGGAGCAGAAGTGAAACATGTAATTGAACCACTTGTGCGGTTCCGCCATGTCTCCGGAGTTCGAGATTTTCGAGAGATCATACGCTTTGACGAAACCGACATTCTGACTTCGACCACCGAAGCCGACCTTTCACTCACCAACCGGCTATATGCCAAACGGAATGGAGAGGTGCTGGAAGTCTTGAGCTGGCAGGTCATGCAGAGACGCTATTTCGACCCAACTTTCGGTGGTGCTGTGGTGGATGGCGCGCGAAACGTCTTTCTTTCGTCCACCTCGTTGACCGGCTACAGCTTTATTGACCGAGCACGCAACTATTCCCCGATCATCTCGGTATTCCGGATGATGCCGATTTCCACGGCCTCCCTGGAATGGCGAACCGACTGGGATCCCCTCTTTAAGCGGATAACCAACTCCTCATTCATCGCCGACGCTCGCGTAAAACAGGTGTTCTTCGGATTTGGCCACAATCAGGTCCGTGGAATCCCGCGCGTGAGTCCGAACGCAAACCAACTACTGCTCCGCGGAGGGCTCGGCGCGCCCGGACGCCAGGGATGGAGCGCTGGCTATACCGGTGTTTACGATTTCCGCTTGGCGAAGATGCAATTCGCCACAACCGAAGTCACCTACAACTCCGATTGCTGCGGTTTAAGCTTCCAATACCGGCGGCTCAGTTTCGGTACGCGCAACGAGAACCAATATCTGGTATCGTTTGCCGTAGCCAACATTGGCAGTTTCGGAACCTTGCGCCGACAAGAGCGCATGTTTTAAGGAGAGATCTGTGAGACGAAGAGATTTTGGATTGACGATGCTGGCGACGCCGCTCTGGGCAAAGACGCCGAAGACGCTTCGAGTCTACGTGGGCACATACACACGGAAGGCGAGCAAGGGGATCTATCAGTTTGAGATGGACATGACGACCGGGGCCCTGAAGCCGATGGGAGTCGCCGCGGTTACCGAGAATCCCTCCTTTCTCGCTCTGCATCCGAAGGGCAACCTGATGTATTCGGTCGGCGAGTTGTCCGAGTTCAATGGTGAGAAAGTTGGCTCGGTCAATGCTTACTCCATCGACAAGGCGACCGGCAAACTCACTCTGCTCAACCAGGTCGGGAGCGCCGGCAGTGGCCCGTGCCACGTAAAAGTCACCGCCAACGGTCGGTTCGTGCTTTGTGCGAACTACAACAGCGGCAGCGTCGCCGCCTTTGCGCTCGGCGCGGATGGCAAAATCGGGAAACGCGCCGCCTTCCATCAACATGTCGAGCCTTTCGGGCCCTTGAAGCCACGCCAAAGCGGACCGCATGCCCACTCCGTGAATCTCGATAAAGCCAACCGGCACGCAGTGGTGGCCGATCTTGGGAAAGATCGCGTACTCGTCTACAAGCTCGACCCGAAGACCGGGACCATGATGGCGCACAGCGAGTTTGTCGGAGCCCCGGCCAGCGGTCCGCGCCACTTCGCCTTCCACCCAAACGCTAAATGGGCGTTCGTCATCAATGAAATCAACTGCACCTTGACCGCCCTCAACTGGGACGCCAAGGCCGGAAAACTGACCGAGATCAACACCGAGCCGACGATGCCGATACCCGTGGCTCCGGGATTGAGCACGGCCGAGACGGTGGTGCATCCAAACGGCCGGTTCGTCTATGGTTCAAACCGCGGGCATGACTCGATCGCCATCTTTTCGATTGACGTCTCGACCGGCCGAGTCGCGCGGATTGGAAACGAATCCACCCAAGGAAAAATCCCGCGCAACTTCAATATTGATCCGACTGGCCAATTTCTGATCACCGCCAACCAAGATTCCGATTCGCTAGTCGTCTTCCGCATTGACGGCTCGACCGGAAAGTTGACTCCGGTCGGCAAACCGGTCGAGGCGCCAGTTCCAGTCTGCGTGAAGTTTCTCGCCGTCTAAACCGTAAATCGCAAAACGGGGAGCGGCGTTGACTGGACGCTCCCCGTTTTGCGAAGGACCAGATTGTTCCGTCCCGGTTGTCTATTCGAAGGGGCTGCAAACTCCTGCGGGTTCGTTCCGCTGCTGGTGCGGCAGCGATTGTTGGGAGTCCAGTCGAAATTGAAATGTTCGGAGCCGATTTGGGGATCGGCTGCGCCGGCAGGGATGACACTTCGGTGAACGGTCGTCGGTACCGTAATTGCCGGTAAACAGAAAACAGACAGGATCGAGAGACTCGCGCCAAGCCGCTGCCCGCGAACTGTAGGAAAGTTGTGATGTTCCATGTGGAACATCTGTGGAAATCAGGCACCGGTGACTTGTTTAAGGAGGGTGAAGAAGCTTTTTTTGCGATCGGAGTTGATGCCCCAGTTGACGGGGGGACATTGGTAGCCGTCGGCGTAGTCGCTGGCACCGGGGTCGAAGTAGCCCCAGGAAGCGTATTCGGAGAGGGCGGCCATGAAGTTGTTTTGGGGTTTGTCGAAATCGAAGTGGTCGTCTTCGTTGAACAGCACGGGCATGGGGCGGTAGCCGGGGACGGCGCGGGTTTCGCGGACCATGGCGGCGATGCGGTTGGGATCCTTAACACCGTTGCCGTGGATGAGGAGGAAGTCAGAGGATTTGACGACGTTGGATTCCGGGATGCCGTTGCCGCCGTAGGAGGTGCCGGTGAGGAGGCGGCGGCCTTGGCGGTTCATTCCCTTGACCACTTCGATGAGTTCGTGGATGCGGGCGGGTTTGAGGATCTCGTGGTCGTAAGCTTTGACGTTAGTTTCGTTGTTTACTTCGATGAGTAAGTTGCGGTAGTTGCGGTCGAGGAGCCAGTTGGTGGCATTTTCGACGGCGCGACGGACGGCGGCTTCGTCTTTCAGAACTTGGTCCTGGCCGAAGTAGAAGTAGCCGACGATGGGGACCATGCCGAGTTGGTCGGCTCGGTCGAGGATGCGTTCGAGGCGGGCCATGAAGTCGGGAAGGAGGGTGCCATCGGGGGCGATGGCGGAGGTCTGCCAGGGTTGGGATTTGGAGTAGCCTTCGGGGCTGCCGCCTTGGAGATTGATGGTGAAGGAGAGGATGCCGTGTTTGCGCCAGAGGGGCATGGCGGCGAGGAACTCGTTCACGTTGCGGTTGGCGTCCCATTTTTTGGTGTCGGGATAGGCCCACCTGGAGACGGTAGCGGGATTCTTGTCGTCGAAGATGCCTTGGACCATGCGGGAGTTCATCAGGAGCCCTTCGATCTTATGGCCTTTGTAGGTGCGGCCCTTGTAAGTGGGCCTGCCGTTGATGAAGAACTGGTTGGCGCGAATTTCGACTTTGGTTTTGGAGGAGGCAGCCGGAAGGAGGGCGGGGCCGGCGGCGAGGGAGAAAAGGGTGCGTCGAGTGAGCATGAAAACAGGGACTCTATCACACATTTCGACGATTGGGGAATGGAGGTGAGCTGGAGGTGAGCTGGATGCTGGCCCGAATTCGGATCTGAATCCGCAAATCCTCTTGAAAGGGTTTCCATAACGCGGATTTTCGTTGTTAC
>CANNLB010000064.1 GCA_947505565.1 Acidobacteriota bacterium
TTTACGGTCTTTTTGAGGTCGAGCGAACTCCAATCCATGGTAATCCCCTATTATCGAACAGAAGCGCTCTCCCGTGGCCGCTGTTCTACCATCAATTCTATGCGGGCTCTTCTGTTTCTTTGGGCGCTTTCGGCCCCGGCTCAAGTTCTAACCCTTACCGTGCTCGGCTTCAACGCCGAGGGCAAGCAGATCTGCGCCGAACTCGGCCGGCTCGCCAATGAACCCGGGGTTGTCGAAACCGCCCGCCCCTGTTTCGTCCGCGCGGAACGGATCACGGCTCGAACCCACCAGGGCACGGAACTCCAATTCCAAGCGGTGCGCGGAGAAGACGTCGCCCGTGGACGCCTCCTCCTCGGTTTCCACCTGCCCACCACCGGCACCGAAATGCTCTTCTCCGCCAAGCCGATCCAAGTTCAAACCCGCAAGCCTGAGACGCTCGCGGCGTGGCGCGCCGGCGTCGACCCCATCGCCGAAGGCTTCGTCCGGGCCGCCCTGCCGCTTTACGAACGTGGCAATCCGACGGCCGCCATCGCCCAACTCAAACAAGCCGTCGCCCGGATACCTAATTTCGCCGAAGCCTGGTACCTGCTCGGCCTCAGCTACGATCGCGTCGGCAACGCGAACGAAAAAATCAAGGCGCTCGAAAAGACTTGCCAACTCGACCCGGCCCATGTCACGGCGGCCCGGCACCTGGTCGTGAGCTACCTGCTCGAAAAGCGCCAACTCGAAGCGCAGGCGCTGGTCCTCGACATGCAGAAGACCAGCCCGTTTGTCGCCTCGCAACTCCAAAACACGATCAACGTTTTCAAGCTGGAGTCGGAGATCTCCGGCCTAGCGCCACCAGGCCCGCCTCTAAAGTCTCCGCAATAGACTCGACGTCATAGACGCACCCGCCCCACGGTCCGCCGCTGACTTCCTGCAGCAGACCCCACAGCTTGGTATCGTTCGGCAGCAGCGGATCGGGCTGGATCCCCGGGTGGGGCCTCCGTCCGGCCAGCAGCAAGGTGCCGGCTTCCCTCGTCCCGTCCTCTCCTAAAAGATGCACGGTGCCTTCGAGCGAATTGCGGTCGATGATGATCTCGATCGTGTCGCCATCCTGTACCCGGCCAATCGGTCCGCCGGCGAGCGCTTCCGGGGACACATGGCCGATGCAGGCGCCGGTGGAGACTCCGCTGAACCGCGCATCCGTCAGCAATGCAACGTGTTTGCCGAAGGGCAAAAACTTCAGCGCGCTCGTCACCTGATAGGTCTCCTCCATCCCGGAACCCTTCGGCCCGCGCGACATTAGCACCATCACGTCACCGCTTTGAATCTTGCCTTCTTTAATCGCGGCGATGGCGGCTGGCTCGCTCGTAAAGACGCGGGCCGGGCCGCGCTTGCGGTAGACGTTATCAGCATCCACCACGGTCGGATCAATCGACGTGCTCTTGATCACGCTGCCTTCGGGCGAAAGGTTGCCGGTAGGGAAGCACACCGTTGAGCCGATGCCCCGGGAACGCGCCGTCTCAGCGGAAAAAATCACGTTGTTCGCCTCCACCCCGTCGCGATCGCGCAACACCTTGTGCAACTCGGCCCGGCGCTCACTCTGCTCCCACCAGTCCAAAACCTCATCAAGTGTGCAGCCCGCCACGGTCTTTGCCTTGAGCTGCAGTAGTCCCATTTTTCGGAGATGGAGCATCACTTCCGGCACTCCGCCGGCCAGGAAAACCTGCACCGTCGGGTGGTTCCGCGGCCCGTTCGGCAGCGCGTCCACGAGCCGCGGCACCTGCCTGTTCACTCGCGACCAATCGTCCACATTCGGCCGCCGTAGCTTGGCTTGATGTGCCACCGCCGGAATGTGCAGAATCAGGTTCGTTGACCCGCCGAACGCCGCGTGCGCCACCATTGCGTTTTCAAACGCCGCATCCGTCAGAATGTCGGCCATCGTCCAACCCAGCTTGCCCATCTCCAACACCGCCCGGCCGCTGCGACGCGCCATGTCGAGCCAGATCGGGTGCCCCGACGGCGAAAGCGCCGCGTGCGGCAACGTCATGCCCAATGCTTCGCCGACCACTTGCGAGGTCGCCGCCGTTCCCAAAAACTGGCAGCCGCCGCCCGGCGAAGCGCACGCCCGGCAGCCCATATCGGCGGCCTCTTCGAGCGTGATTTGGCCATGCGAAAACCGTGCGCCAATCGACTGCACCTTGCCCGCGTCCTCGCCATCCTCAGCCAGCAAAGAAACGCCGCCCGGCACCAGCACGCACGGCATATCGTGCTGCGCGGCCAGGGCCATCATCATAGCCGGCAGACCTTTGTCGCAAGTCGCCACGCCGATTACGCCCCGCCGCGTCGGCAGGCTCCGAATCAGCCGCCGGAAGATCAGCGCCGCGTCGTTCCGGTAGGGCAGGGAATCGAACATGCCCGGGGTGCCCTGGCTGCGCCCGTCGCAAGGGTCGGTGCAGGCCCCGGCAAACGGCACGGCGCCGTGCTTGGCCAACTCTTCGGCCGCGGCCTCTACCATCAACCCGACTTCCCAATGGCCGGTGTGGTAACCCAGCGCCACGGGCGTGCCGTCCGGCCGCCGAATGCCGCCGTGCGTCGAGAGCAGCAGAATCTCCTTACCGCCAAGCTTGGCTGGGTTCCAACCCATACCCGCGTTCAGCGTCCAGCCGAACAGATCGCCCGACGGACGGGTCAATAGCATTTCAGGGGTGATGGGCAACTGGCCCTTCGGACCAGGAACCTTCGTGCGGACATCGAAGAGCGAAGAATCGCCGGAATCAAAAATTGTCGACATTGGCTAAGCTGTTAGTCTATCGCGAGGAGTGATAAAATCGGGGTGATGCTTGCAACTCGCCGATACTTCATGGGCGCCGCTACCGCCGCCGCCGCCACCCGCGTCTGGGGCGCGAACGATCGTCTGCAAGTTGGGTTCATCGGCTACGGCCTCATCGGCGCGCAGCACGTTTGTGACTTCAAGAATCAGCGCGATGTCGACATGGCCGCCATGGCCGAGGCCTACCAGCCGCGCTTAGAAGAAGGGCTCCAGGCCATGGGCGGCAAGCCTCGGGCGTACTCCGATTTCCGTCGGCTGCTCGACGATAAAGAGTTGCAAGCGATCGTCGTTTCGACGCCCGACCATTGGCACGCCCTAATGACCATCATGGCTTGCGCTGCGGGAAAAGACGTCTACGTCGAAAAACCCATGACGCTCTTCCATGCCGAGGGGCAGTGGATGATCAAGGCCGCCCGCAAGTACAATCGCGTCGTCCAAGTGGGCACTCAGCAGCGCTCCGGTCGCCACTACGCCAAGGGCCGCGATCTGCTCCGCGATGGCGCGATCGGTAAAATTCACCACGTTCGCATGCAGGCTTCGCGTAACGTCATGCCCGGCTTTGGCACCCCGCCGGCCGGCGCGGCACCGTCTAACTTCGACTACGAAATGTGGTGCGGCCCCGCGCCGATGCGACCCTACTCCCCCCATCGCGGCATCTACCACTTCCGCTGGTTCTGGGACTTCTCCGGCGGCCAGATGACCAACCTCGGTGCGCATTCCATTGACATCATGTACTGGGCCCTCGGTCTCAAAGGGCCGCAGTCCGTCGTCAGCGTAGGCGGTCGGTTTGCCCTCCAGGACGATGGGGAAACGCCCGACACCCAGGACGCGCTCTACGCTTTTCCCGGTATGACCGCCGCTTGGCATCATCGCGAAGCCTCCCGCGGCACCCCACGACCCGGCTCGCTCGAATTCTTCGGCACCAAGGGCTCCATGGTGATCGACCGAGGAGGCTTTGAGATTGTGCCCGATTTGAAGGTCGACCCCGCTAACGCCATCCCTCGATTCAAGGGAACGCCCGGCGGCGGACCCGTTCGCAGTCAAGTGAAGCCCGAACCGTGGACCCCTGCCATGAAGGTGCCCGGCTCGTCGGAGGAGCAGTTCGACCTGCACGTCCGCAACTTCCTCGATTGTGTGAAGACCCGTCAACGGCCCGTCGCCGATGTCGCCGAAGGCCACGCCGTCGCCACCGCCTGTCATCTCGCCAACATCTCTCTCCGCATCGGCCGCAAACTCACCTGGGATGCGGACAAAGAAACCATCGTCGGTGATGCCGAGGCCGCTAGGATGTTGACCCGGCCGTATCGCAAGCCCTGGGATCAGGTCCTCGGGAGTTTCAAGCTCTAAGGCGCCGCCTCGGCCAGACGCTCAATCGCGTCGCGAGTGGTCAGCAGTTGCTCAATCCGGCCGTCGGCACCCACCAGCACCGCCCGCGGTCGCGCCCCTTGTCGCAGCCAAGGGAAGATCGACCGGATGTCGGATTGCATCACCCGACCCGAAATGAACTCCATCGGTTTGTCCAGAAGGTCCGCCAGAATTGAATAGCGCTTTTCATCACTCAGCGCCAGCACGGTGTACCGCTCGGCTAACCGGTTCGCCAACTCGGCGTCGCCCAGGGTGTAGAAATAGACGACCACCGGCTTGCCGCGGAAAATCTCCAGCGTCTGCTTCTTCTCCTTGTCAGTTGTCTCAAAAGGCAACATCGGCATCGCATCGCCTACGCTAAACGTGGCGAACGTACTAATGGGCACCCCAGGTTTCTTTTTCGAAAAGGTGATGCCCATCCAGATCGCCCCACCGTAGAAAATGATGGCGGCCAGGAGCCCAAGAACAGCCCATTTCTTCCACTCAGCCAAGGAGTTTCTCTAGTTTCGAACCCGGAATAATCATGGTCTCGTTCCGCTCCGGCCCAACCGAGACACAGCCAACTTCCACCCCGGTCTGCTCGGCTAGAAAGTCCAGGTAACGCCGCGCCGCCGCCGGCAAATCTTCCAGTCTGGTCGCCCGGCTCGTCGGCATACGCCAACCCGGCAGCGTCTCGTAAACCGGCTCGATCCGTTCCACCATGTCGTTGGTCGCCGGCATGCCTTCAATCACTTTGCCGTCTACCTTGTATGCCACACAAACCGGAATCTCGTCGAGTTCGTCCAGCACGTCCAGCTTCGTGATCACCAAACTGTCAAACCCGTTCACGGCGGCGGTGTACTGCAACAACGGTCCATCGAACCAGCCGCAGCGCCGGGGCCTACCCGTCACCGCGCCAAACTCTTTACCCGCTTGGCGGATCTGTTCGCCGACGGCGGTATGGTCCTCGGTTGGAAACGGCCCGCCACCGACGCGAGTAATGTAAGCCTTCGAAATTCCGATCACGCCGTTGATGCGCGTCGGCGGCACGCCCGCTCCCGTGCAGGCCCCACCAGCGGCGGCGCTTGACGAAGTGACAAACGGATAGGTGCCGTGGTCGATGTCGAGCATCGTCCCCTGCGCGCCTTCAAACAGCACCCGCTTCCCGCCCCTCATCGCTTTCGCCAGCAACAGCGAGGTGTCGCAGACCATCGGACGAATCCGCTCGGCGAACCCCTCGTATTCGTCGCGGAGGGCGTCCACATCCAAATCCCACGGAATGCCAAACGCCTCGGCGATCGTTTTCTTATCGTCGGCCAGCACGCCGAACAGGCTGCGGAAAATCTCCCGATCGCAGAGATCGGCGATGCGGATGCCCCGCCGACCGATCTTATCCTCGTAGCACGGACCAATCCCGCGGGACGTCGTGCCGATCGCCGTCCGACCCTTCCGCCCTTCGCTCATCTTTTCGACGATGCGGTGGAACGGGAAAATCACGTGCGCCCGATCAGAAATCTTCAATTGCTCGACGACGGGCAACCCTGCCTTCTCGAGCGTGCCAATCTCGGTCAACAGCGCCCCCGGGTCGATGACGACGCCGTTGGCGATGACCGCCTGTACGCCCGGCCGCAAAATCCCGCTCGGGATTAGCTTCAAGACGTACTTCTGGGCACCAATATACACGGTGTGGCCGGCGTTGTGCCCGCCTTGATAGCGCGTGACGATGTCGAACTTCTCCGAAAAGAGGTCGACCATCTTCCCCTTCCCTTCGTCGCCCCACTGTGCCCCTAAAACAATAATGTTACTCATTTGAAGACCAAAACCTCTAGTCTATCGCATTATGCTAACCTCGAAAGAATGCAGCTTTGCGATATTTATCTGGGACTAGGCCAATCCTCGTTCCAAGATCTGTTAAAAAACATCAGCCTCGGAAAGCTGCGGACCTACCAGCTCTTCGAACGAATCAAGCTCCGCCTTCGCGTTGTGAAGCTCAACAGCGACTCGCTCTTCAAAAGCGCTCCCCGGCAATGGGCCCGTTTAGCGGACGAACGCGACGAAGATTTGGCCATGGATCTGTCCCAAGCCATACTCGTTTCCCACGTTGATACTTTGATCGTCCCCGTGCTCAACTTCCTCGGCGTGCCCCACACAGAAGGCTTCTTTGAGAAGGATGCTGACATTGCCGAACATCTCACCGGAGAATGGCAGCAAAGGGTTTGGAGCGAGTTCGAAGTCAAACTCCCGGCGAGCGTCTTGATCTTCTACCTCAACCATCTCGCAATGGAAATGACGAAAGGGGCCGAGTTCTTCTTGCCAGCAGGAGTGGCCGTCGGCCAGGATTTCAAATAGTATGACCCCCGCGCAGGAACTCCACGCTGCGATCAAATCCGGCGACGAGGGCCGCGTCGGAGAGCTTTTGACCGCCGACCCCCAACTGGTTCACGGCGGGGGCTCGGCCGGAATGCCGCCGTTGCTGCTCGCCGCTTACAGCGGCCGCCGTGAAATTGCCGCTCTTCTGCTAGCCCGCGGTGCCGAACTCGACCAGTTCGCCGCCGCCGCCCTCGGCCACTCGGAAACTCTTCGTGAACTCCTCAGCGGCGAAAGTAAACCGCTGGATCTGCACAGCTCCGATGGCTGGACCTCCCTCCACTTGGCGAGCTTTTTCGGCCAATTCGGTTGCGTCGCCGTTCTGCTCGATCTCGGTGCCAGCGTCAAAATGCGCAGCGCCAACACCATGGGCAACACTCCGCTACATGCCGCCGCAGCCGGTGGCCATCGTGAGGTGTGCGCTTTGCTCCTCTCCCATAAGGCCGAAGTGAACGCCGAGCAAGCCAGTCAATATACGGCCCTCCACTCCGCCGCCGCTAATGGCAGTGAAGAGTTGGTCCGCTTGCTGCTCGCTCACGAAGCCAACCCCAAAGCGAAATCTGACAAGGGGGAAAGTCCGCTCGATATGGCCCGTGCCCGCAACCACTCCGCTGTGGTCGCCTTGCTGGAACGTCTTACGAAATGATCGAAACTCTGCTCTCTGATTTGGCCGCCGCCACCCAGGCGCGCATTGCCGCCGTGACCACCGCCGATGAACTCGAAACGATCCGCGTCGAAGTGCTCGGCCGCAAAGGCAAGCTCGCCGAAGTCTCGAAGGACATGGGCAAGCTGTCGCCGGAGCAGCGCGGCGTCGTGGGCAAACTCCTCAACGCGTCCAAGCAGTCTCTCGAAGAGACGCTCACCACCCGCCAAAACGCTTTCGCCACCGCCGCTCTCGCCGCTCGACTCGAGCGCGAGTGGATCGATCTTACAGTCCCCGCCCCCGGCCCCGGTCTCGGCAGCCTTCATCCTCTCACCCAGATCCAGGCCGAAATTGAAGACCTCTTCGTCTCCCTCGGTTTCACTGTTCTCGACGGCCCCGAAGTCGAAACCGAGTTCAATAATTTCGACGCATTGAACATCCCGCCGGATCACCCGGCCCGCGACATGCAGGATACCTTCTGGCTCTCAAACGGCCACCTGCTGAGGACCCACACTTCGCCCGTCCAAGTGCGCGGCATGAAGAAGCTGGGCCCTCCGTTGCGCATGATCGCCCCGGGGCGCGTCTTCCGCAACGAAGAGGTGGACGCTAGCCACGAACATACCTTCTATCAACTCGAAGGCATGATGGTCGATAAAGACGTCTCCGTCGCCCACCTCATTTATTTCATGAAGACGCTACTCTCGGCCATCTTCAAACGCGACGTCACCGTCCGGCTCCGCCCCGGCTATTTCCCTTTCGTCGAACCCGGCTTCGAGCTCGATATCCAATGCCTCATTTGCAACGGCACCGGCTGCCCGGTCTGCAAACACTCGGGTTGGGTAGAGCTACTGCCCTGCGGTCTCGTCCATCCGAACGTCCTCCGTCTCGGCGGCATCGACCCCGAAGAGTACAGCGGTTTTGCCTTCGGCCTCGGCCTCACCCGCCTTGTTATGATGCGTTACGCCATCGATGACATTCGCCAACTCCAAGGCGGCGATCTCCGCTTCCTCACGCAGTTTTAAGGACCCGATGAAGTTCTCCTCCTCCTGGCTCGCTGAGCACATTGACGGCCTCAATCTGGCCCCTGCCGAACTCGGCAGCCTCATCACCATCAAAACCGCCGAGTGCGAAGGCGTCGAAGCCCACGGCGCTCACTTCGATCACGTCGTAGTCGCGCGCGTGCTGACCTCCGAGCCGATCCCCGGCACCCATCTCGCCGTCACCTCGGTCGACACTGGCCGCTACGGCATCAAGCAGGTCGTCTGCGGAGCCCCCAACTGCCGCGCGAATCTTTTGACCGCCTATGTTCCCCCGGGCCAACTCGGCGTCACCAACGCGA
>CANNLB010000065.1 GCA_947505565.1 Acidobacteriota bacterium
CGACGTCCCGCTCGTATGGTCTTGGGGCAGCAGAATCACGTTCAGCCGTGGCAGATTCCCATTCTTTTCGAACTCGCGAAACTCCCGTAGAAACTGGTCCACCCGCACTTGGTCCGGCACCATCAAACCGTAGGCCGGCACGTTGGGCGAATAGACATCCCGGAGGCCGACAATCTGCGCCCGCGGCGTAATCTTTACGTTGTTCGTCCCGTTTTTCCAATCGCCGTACACATCCGCCCAGCTGGCCTTCGCCGGCACGATGGTATTGAGCCCCCGTTCTCCATAACTCCGCACCGTCACCCCATGCACCTTCGCCGCGTCCCACAGAAAATCGTTCGGCGCAAACAGCATCGGGTTCTGATCGTTCCGCCCGTTGCCATACTTGTGGACCCAGTCGCTGGCGTAGCCCTGCGTACACCACCGATGCCCGAGCGCCGACTGATCGGCCGGGGTATAAAAGTTGTCGAGCAGGACATACTCCTCGGCCAGTTTATGATGGTTCGGCGTCACCTCCCGGCCAAACTGCACGAGCTTCGGATCTCCGTTCCCTTGCGGTATGTCTCCGAAAATCTGGTCGTACGTGCGGTTCTCTTTGATCACATAAAACACGTGCCGCACCGGCGCGATCTTGCCCTTCATGCCCCGGTGCAACTCGCCGGCATCGTTCTGCCGCACGGCCTTGGTCCAACTCGCTAATTGTCCCTCGGTCGGTTGCTCCACCATCGTGATCAGCCCCTTCCGGTTCTTATAGGACGGCGGCAGCGAACCCACGCCGTACCCGCTCGCCACCAGAATCGTCTTCTCGTCGGCCGACAACGCAACCGCCGTCGGAAACCACCCGGTCGGCACAAATCCACGGGTCTTCCCACTGGGCGTGTCGATAATGGCGACGGCGTTGTCGGCGCCATTGGCCACATAAAGCGTCTTGCCGTCCCGGCTCACCGCCAGCGCATTCGGCGCGCTGCCCACCGGTGCCTTGGGCGTAATCCGCGCCACGAAAGTGGCGACCACCCGGTCGGCGTTTGTATCGATTACTGTGACCGAATCGCTATTCGCGTTTGCCACGTAGAGCCGGTCTCTCCGCAGCGCCAGCGCGCTCGGGTGCAGGCCCGTTTCAATTTCCTTCACCACCTTCCGTCCCGCGACATCGACCACCGAAACGGTCCCCGATTTTGGAATGCCCGTCCGCGAATCGACCACTACCGGGAACACTCCGTCGGTCGTGTCGCCCGTGCGCGGGCGCCGTCCGCCCCAGTTCGAAACGTACGCTTTCCCCCCGCTCACGACGACCGTATACGGATAGCTCCCCACCGCCACCCGTTCCACCTTCCGACTCGCCAGGTCGACAATGCCCAGCTCATGCTTCTGGTTCAATGCCACCAGCACGGTCTCCCCCATCACGGCCAAGCCGCTCGGGGCCCCGTCCATCTTCACGACGCCATCGGCGATAAATTGCTCCCCACTGCGTCGAAACAGCTTCAATTCCTGATCCTGCCCACCGCCCACAAACAGCCGCTGTCCGTCGTCCGAAAACGCGACCCCGACGAAGCTGTCTCCCAGGGCGATCGTCTGCAGTACCCGTTTGGCCGCAACGTCCACCAAGTGCAGCGCCCGCGGCGCAAAGTTCGAACCCGTCACCACCGCTAATCGCTTCCCGTCCGCGCTCAGCGTCAGCCCCAGCGGCCGGTCATTCACTTCGATCATCGTCCCCGCCGGCTCCACGATCTGCCCAGTCGGCAGGAGATACCGCCCATCGGTCAACTTCCCCGGTCGCACCGTCAACGCCACCGCGCCTAATAGAATCACCCCGCCAGCAGCCAGTATCCATCTCATGGAAGGCAGCGTAGCACAGTGCGGTCAGGGGTAAGGCGGCCCCGTGGGCCCGCCTTACCCCCTTGCTCGATTAAACGGACTGGTAGCCCTGCACGTTCATTTGCAGGCTGGCCGCCGCCGTCCCGCAATTCACGTTCAATGCCGTCGCCGCCGTCCCCCGCAGCGGTGTCGTGAACCCGATCACCGCCGGTGCCGCCATATTGCCCGGAGCGTTGTACTGCGCAATCAAGTTCGCTCCGTCGAGCACTAGCACCGTTGTGGTGGTCGCATTCGTGTTTTGATACTGCAACCCGGTCACATAGTTTCGAACGCCCGCCGCGCCCGCTGCCCGCACCGCCTGCGCCGTCGTCGTCGTCAGAACGCCCGTGTACTGCCAGTCCAGCTCGGCGCTGGCATACGGCTTCTGCACCTGCTGCCCCGCCGATGTCATGACGAGGTCGCAAGCGTCACCCGCGACCAGCGTCGTATCCGCCGCTGTATTCACCCGCCCCGCGACCCGCACCGGGTTCCCGGAGGACGCCGCCGAATGCGCCGCCGCGCCTATGACCGTAAAGTTGCCCGACCCCACGACCGTCGCGTTCAACTGCGACGCCGTCGCCTGCTGTACGTTCCGTGTCAAAGGAAGCGGACTGTTCTGCGAGAGCACCGCCATCCCTTGGACCGTACCGCCCACTACTGTGGTCGAAATTCGAACCCGGAGGAAACGGCAGAACAGACTGGCCGCAAACAGCCGAACTGCATTGGCCGCGATCGTCAGCGTCGTAACCGGGTTCGCGCTCTGGGAGACGACGTCGAAGACTTGCATTGCCGCCCAACTTGTCCCGTCCGCCGATTGCTCAAATGTTACTACCCCGGCCGAAATTCCAGCTGTGCTCCGCACCTGCAGCAGCACGCCATTGTACTGCTCGCACCCTGTCGCGGTGCCGTCCGTCGTCAGAATGTTGTTGCTCGACGTCTGCGCCGCTGGACCGGTCGCGGTGACGTTCGAACAGAATACGACCGGAAGCGAAGTGGTCGGACTGGTGAAGCCCTGCGCTGGAATCCGCGCCGTGTTGGTCACGGTCGCCGCTGTATTGGCCGCAATCGTCGCCGCGCTGGTCGCCGTTGCGCCGGTATTCGTCGCCGTCGTTCCCGTGTTCCCGGACACCGCCGCCAGATTGCCCCCCGACTCCAGCGCGTAGTTCGTAACCGTCGCGCTCCCGCCGGTTCCAATCCCCAACAACTCGCCCAACTCCGCGTCAACGCTGTACGACGGACCACTAAACGACAACGCGTTAGGGTTCGCCCAGGCTAAATCAAGGTTTGATTTACCGAAACAATCATAGTATCCATACTGGGTATTACCGCCAGTAGTCGTAGATTTGATGATGAGATAGCGCCAGCCATCACCGTCCCCGGCTGTGCTAAATTGACCGAGCAAAACTGCTGTATACGTCGATCCGGAAATTGACTTCACTCCAATAGGTAGCAGCCTATTCAGTATGCAACTCCTTTTGTATTGATCCGCCGAACCTCTCTTTAATTTAGAGAGTGTAGTGTTAAGAGCTTATCATTCAATGCATTCAGGGCAAATAAAAATTAGTTAATGTGTCGCATATGAATGTTATATCGGTTGGAAATAGGCGCCCGGCTTCCCCCTTCCGAAATCGATCGACGAGTACCTCTGTTTTTACTCCTCCGGCAAAATACTCTATTTCTTAAAGGGCTAAACCCGATTTCGTCCCCGACCTCACCACCCGATGATGGAACCAGGTTTCCCCTGTCTTTTATTTGCACTTTTTCCCTGCTGCTCCAAGCGCTCGTTCTGCTCCCGGCCGCCTCCAGGACGCTGTCTATTGCCGCTCCAGGCGAGCAGGCAACCTTCATCAACACCGCCCTCACCGAAGACTTCCATTCCCTTTCCATCGGTAACAGGATGACCGCCTGCACTGGCACCATTGGGGTCTATCCGCTAACCACGGCCTCTGCTTTAGCCATCCTGGTGGCAAATCAGTTCGGCGGATTCATGTGCATCGGAGCGCAAAGTGGTACTGCCGGCTCGGTCTTCCTCCAGTTAAACGCCGACTACGATTGCTTCGGCTTCTGGCGGTCGGCCGGGACGCTAAAAAACGGACTTAGCCTTTAAGAGGGGAACCAATTGCTGGCCCGCATCAGCACTACGAATATTCTGGCCCGGCTCACTCCCAAAACTAGAAGTGTCCAGGCCGTTAATGGCAACTTTTACAACAACGCTCTCTACTTCGGCAATCCCAACAATACGCCTCAATACAGCGGCGAACCCTACGCCCATGTCAGCCTAGTCGCTTCCGGGACCATCTATAATCGCAGCGTCTTCGACAACTCATCCTCCCTCGGCACGGGCTTCGCGAACGATAACCATAGCGCCTACTTCGGCTGGGTCACCGTCCCTGGAGCCATCGTTTTCATCTCGACGACGCAAGCCGCTATTCCCGAACCCGGTACCTCCGCGATCCTCACCGTTGGCCTGCTCCTGGCCGATACCCGTAATCGTCTTGACCTTATAACCCCGGCCTCACCCCGCGGCTGGGGTTGCATGACCCCGGATCAAATGGTTTGCCATCTGAGCGAAGCCTTCCGCCTCGCCCTCGGCGAACGCACCGCCAGTCCCGGCCAGGCCCCGCTCCCCCCGGCCATCCTCCATCGTTTCGCTGATCCGCATCTCTCCGCCTTCGCCCCTCACCCCGTCTTTGGAGCCATGAATTCCTGGGGATGGCGTCGCTGGGGCTTCCTCCACACCGAGCACCACTTCCGCCAAATCGGCCTATAATCTTCGAATGCAGCGTCGTCAATTTCTGGCCCTCTTCGCCCCGCCCCTCGGCCCTCCGCCCCCCAACATCGTTCTCATCCTCGCCGACGATCTCGGCTGGTCCGACCTCGGCTGCTATGGCGCCGACCTCCACGAAACGCCTCGCCTGGACCGCCTCGCCCGCCAATCCCTTCGCTTCACCCACGCCCTCTCCGCCGCCCCCGTCTGCTCCCCTACCCGTGCCTCCCTCCTCACCGGCAAGCATCCCGCCCGTCTCGGCATCACCATCTGGCACGAAGGTGCCATCGACCCGCCCACGAACCGCCCCTTGCTTCCCGCCCCCTCCGAACCTAACCTCGCCCATGCCGAAATCACCCTTGCCGAAGTCCTGCAGCAAGCCGGCTACTCCACTGCCCTGATCGGCAAGTGGCACCTCGGCGTCACTTCTCATTACCCCGAAACCCAAGGCTTCGAAGTCAACATCGGCGGCACGCATTGGGGGGCCCCGGCCTCTTACTTCCATCCCTACCGCGGTCCCAGCAGTAAAGAAATCCGCTTCGTTCCCGGCCTGCAACTCGGCGAGCCCGGCGAATACCTCACTGACCGTCTAACCACCGAAGCGCTCCGCACCATAGACTCCTTCGCCGCCCGCCGCAAACCCTTCTTTCTCTATCTCGCCCATCACGCCCCCCATACCCCCATTGCAGCCAAACCCGAACTTCTCGCCAAATACGAACAAAAGCTCACCCCCGGCCTCGCACACAAAAATCCCGCTTACGCCGCCATGGTCGAAAGTTTCGATCAAAGTGTCGGCCGCGTGCTCGACCATCTCCGCATCCGCGCCCTCGATCAGAACACAATCTTCATCGTCACCTCCGACAACGGTGGCTATCTCCCCGTCACGAACAACGCCCCCCTGCGCTCCGGCAAAGGCTCGCTTTACGAAGGGGGACTACGCGTCCCGCTCATCATCCACTGGCCCAACGTCACCACGCCCAACTCGGTCTCCGCCGAACCCGTTGTCTCCACCGACCTCTTTCCCTTCCTTTGCGCCGCCGCTCGGGTCCCCATTCCTCCCGGCGCAACTGACGGCCTCAATCTGCTGCCCCTCCTTCGCAACCCAGCCGCCCGCCTCCCCCGCGAAAACCTCTTCTTCCATTACCCTCACTATTACCCCACCACCACCCCTGTCTCCGCCCTCCGCTCCCGCAACTGGAAGCTCCTCGAATACTTCGAAGACAACCATCTCGAACTGTATAACCTCGCTAAAGATCCCACCGAAACCACTAACCTCGCCGACCAGGATCCCACCCGCGCCCGCGCTCTCCGCGACCAACTCCACAAATGGCGAGAATCCGTCAACGCTCGCCTCCCCATCCCCAATCCCAACAAGCCTTGACCTTCACGCCCCTCCCCGCCCGGGCTCTGAGGTCCGCTCTCTCCGAGGCTTCCTCTCCGTTTATCCTTAATCGACAGGCACCCTTACTCCTCCTCAGCCTCGCTTTCCTTCTCACTGCTCAAGCCCCCCTCGCCGCCCTCCCGCCACCATCGGCGGTGAAAAGAAACAAGGGTTTTGATTCGCCCAAATGAAGTGAAACCGTCATCCTCCCGTCATCGCCAAAGTCGTATATTTGGCTAATGCGTTGGTCCATAACTCTCTCTCTGCTCGCCTCGATTGTCCTTTACGCCCAAGGCCTTTCCACCGCCTCCCTCTCCGGCCAAATCTCCGACCCCGCCAACGCCCTCGTCCCGAGTGCCACCATCACCCTGAAAAGCCCCTACACCGGATGGGAACGCACCCAAACCGCTTCCCCCAACGGTCAATACAGCTTTTCCGCCGTACCCGTCGGCGTCTACGCGGTCTCGATCTCCGCCCCCGGCTTCTCCACTTTCTCGCAAACCGGCCTTCGCCTGAACGTTAACACTACCAGCACCCTCAACGTTCGGCTCGCCGTTGGTGCCGTCTCGGACTCGGTCACCGTCCAAGCCGACGCCCTCATGGTCAACACCACCTCCGGCACCCTCTCCCAAACCATTCAACAGCGCTACATCCAGGAACTCCCCCTGAACGGCCGCAACGCTGCCAACCTGGTCCGCATGGTCCCCGGCGTTGTCACCGGCACCGCCACCGCCACAGCCGGCTACGCTAACTCCGCCGACACCATCGCCATCTCCGCCAACGGCTCTCGCGGCAACGAAGTCAACTACCGCCTCGATGGTGCCACCCACATGGACAGCGTCACCAACCTCAACGCCGCCTACCCCAACCCCGACGCCGTTCAGGAATTCACCGTCCAAACCTCCAACTTTTCCGCCCAATACGGTAACTTCTCCGGTGCCGTCGTCAACGTCGCTACCCGCTCCGGGTCCAACGAACTCCACGGGTCTGCCTTCTACTTCGCCCGCAACGGCGCCATGAACGCCCGCAACTATTTCGCCGCTCAATCCGACAATCTGAAACGAAACCAATTCGGCGCCACCGTCGGCGGCCCCATCCTTAAGAACAAGCTCTTCTTCCTCGGCAGCTTCCAGAACACGATCATTCGCAACGAAAGCTTCACGAACCAAGCGACCGTCCCCAACGCCGCCTTCCGCGCCGGCAACTTCTCTTCCCTCCTTCCGGGCACCCTCATCCGCGACCCCCTCAATAGCAACACCCCATTCCCCGGCAACATCATCCCGGCCGCCAGCCTCCGGCCGATCGCCGTCAACCTCCTCGCCAAAGTCCCCGCCACCACCGCCGCCAACGGCCTTCTCCGCTACGCCCGTCCGGACCGCTCCGACACCCGCCAATACCTCGGCAAACTCGACTATAATTTCGGCGGCCACCACCTTTCCGGCAGCGGCTTCTTCAACCAATTCGAAGATCCCGGCTGGGACGGAGCGAACACCCTGCTCACCGTCCGCATCGGTCAGGACCAGCGCACCAACAATTGGAAACTTCAGGATTCCTGGACCCTCCGCCCCAACCTCATCAACTCCGTCATCGTCTCCGGGCTTATGCTCGACTCCTTCAATCTCCGCCGCAGTACTTTCTGGATGTCCCAGTTCGGACCGATCCGCTATAACGAACCGCAGGAATCGGACCGCCAACTCGAACTCGGCGTCACCGGCTTCGGCGGCTGGGGTAGCGTCACCAACTCGCCCCCCGGCCAGTGGATCCGCCGCAACGTCGAAATCAACAACGTCACCACCTGGGTCCGCGGCCGTCACACGCTGAATTTCGGCGCCGAATATTCCCCCTGGACCGCCTTCGATTCCAGCACCAAGTTCCAGCAAAGCGGCAACTTCACCTTCTCCGGCCAACTCTCGGGCAACGGCATCTCGGACCTGCTCCTCGGCCGCGCCTCCACCTTTGTCCAATCCGCGGGCAAATTCAAACAAACCCGCGGCTCGCAGATCAGCCTCTTCGTTGACGATACTTGGCGCATCTCGCGGCAACTCACTTTTAATCTCGGCCTTCGCTGGGACCCCTACTTCGCCTGGCACGATCAACTCGATCAAGTCTCCGGCTTTCGCGAAGGAGCCCGGTCCCAACGCTTCCTCAACGCCCCGCCCGGCGCTATCTTCGCCGGGGACCCCGGTTTCTACAAGTCGGGCCAGAAGCACGATACCGATAACTTCTCCCCCCGCTTCGGCTTCGCCTGGCAGCCGTTTGCCAATAAATCTACGACGGTCATCCGCGGCGGCTACGGCATCTTCTACGTCCGCCCCTTTCCCCGGCTCTATAACAACTTCGTCGAATCCGCGCCCTTCTCGCCCACCCTCACTCTCAACGGCGTCGATATGCAGGACCCCTACGGCTCCTCCGGCACCCGCAACCCCTTCCCCCCGTTCGCTCCCGTCGATCTCAACGACAAGAATCAGGCCTTCTCCTTTCCGATGCC
>CANNLB010000066.1 GCA_947505565.1 Acidobacteriota bacterium
CGCGAAGGAGACCCGGAGATCTGAGTGTTCGTCGAGTCACCGGTGACGCCGGGGGCGAGGAAGATGAACTGTTCGAGGTTGCGAACGTTGCCGCCGACAAAGAGGGGAAGGTCCATCAGCTTCTTCCGTTGGATGGTGGTGCCGAGGTCGGAGGTGGCGGTTTGGAGTTCGGTGGCGGTGCCGGAGACTTCGACGGTTTGTTCGACCTGGCCGACTTCGAGCGAGAAATCGATAGCGCGGGTCTGGGCGACGTTGAGTTCGAGGCCCTTCTGCACGGCGCGGCGGAAGCCCTTCGCTTGGACGGCGATTTCGTAGGTGCCGAGGGTGAGTTGCTGGAGTGAGTAAGTGCCGGTTGTATTTGTTGCGGTTTTGTAGGTGAGGCCCGTGGAGGTGTTGGTGGCCGTTATACCGGCCGAGGGGATGGCGGCGCCCGACGGGTCTTGGACCCGGCCGGTAAAGGAGCCGAGGACAGTTTGGGCGGCGAGGAGGGCGGAGAGGGTTAGGAGGGCGAATAGAAGTCGAAGCATGACAAGAATAGTTTACATGGTCATTGAGAAATAGTAAGGAAACGAAGCATTTGCCAGCGGGAGTTTGCGGTGGAGGTTTGGGCTCCGCCGTCCACAAGACGAGGGCCGACGAAGGCGGGTCCCTTCGTCGCTCATGAGATAGAGAAGATTATTATTGTGGTCGAAGCCGAGGTAGCAGGCGCGCCGAGCATCCAGAGTGTTTTGAATCAGCACCTGCGCGAATCTGATATTCGTGCTGCGCGGGTTGCCGGTAGTGGAATTGATATCCTCGTAGAAAATGGAGAGCGGACTGTTTGGGTTAGGGGGGGGATGCGATGGAGTTGCTCTGGTTGGTGGGAAAGGCGGTGGACAGGTTGTGGTGGCCGATGAGCTGCCAGCCGGAGTTGTTCCCTTGGCGATCGCGGGCGGCTCCATAAATGACTCGCTCTGTGATCAGTGTTGGCTGGACCAGATACGCAATGGCAAGCGTAACCGAGTGAACCTCCCGGGTGAATTGGATGCCTTCTGTACTGTTGCTGAAGATGTTGAGAATGGCCTGGTCCGCAACGCCGTTGGGATCGGCAAAGCGGATGGACCTCTGTGCCAACAAACGTACCGACGCGGGTGGGGCCGGGGTTGGGGGCGGCGATCGGGCTAAGGCTGGGCGGAGAGAGGACGAGGTGCTGAGCCGCTTGGGGTTAGTCTCGGAGATAACAAGTCGGCCCAGGCTTTTGTGGAAGGCGGAGGATATCGGTCGGAAGGAGAAGTGTCTCTGTTGGGCGGGCGTAATGGAACAAAGGAACACGCGCAAAAACAGCCGTCTCATATCGCTGCTCGGACCGTAGCACAATAGAGGAATGCTTCGACTGGGTGCTTTCTTATTTGCCGGGCTGGTGCTGGCGCAGGACTGGAAGTCGGCGACCGAGTTGCCGGGTGTGAACTTCACCGGCTTATCTGCCGCGAAAAAGACCGAAGTGCTGCAGATTCTGCGGGAGTTTGGCTGCCCGTGTGGCTGCCCGATGCAGTTGGCCCAGTGCCGCGTCGAAGACCCCGCGTGCAGCCAAAGCACGACTTTGGCGACTGTCGCCGTGGATGCGGCGAAGGCGGGCAAGGATATTCGCAAGGCGCTGGCGGCGTCGCCCCTTGTGAAGGCAGCGGGGGACCGCAATCGAATGTTGCTCGATCCGATCGAGATCGCGATCGCCGGTTCGCCAGCCAAGGGTCCGGCCAATGCGAAGATTACGATCGTCGAGTTCTCGGATTTTCAGTGCCCGTACTGCATCAAGGCAACCGGCCATTTGGACGCTGCTTTGAGGGCGTTTCCGAAGGATGTACGGTTAGTCTACAAACACTTTCCGCTCGATAGCCATGGGCAGGCACGAATGGCCGCGCAGGCGAGTTTGGCCGCCGAGCAGCAGGGTAAGTTCTGGCCGATGCACGATCGGCTCTACGCCCAGAGCCGGCAGATCAGCCGGATGAACGTGCTCAACTGGGCGAAGGAGTTGGGGATAGACATGCCCAAATTCGTCGCCGCGCTGGATTCGTCGGCGGTGAAGGGGCAAGTGGATCGGGACGTCCAAGAGGGCGACCGCATTGGGGTGCAGGGAACGCCTACCGTTTTCGTGAACGGGAAAAAATATCAGGGGTCGCTGGACCCGGGCGTGTTTCTTCCAGTGTTGACGAAAGAGTTAGTCGAGAAGTAGCTTGATCGACTACCCGACGGTGAAAAGAACAACCGTCGGGGAATGCTTGCATTAGTCTTAGGCGAGTCTGACAATGGCCCACGCCGCGGTGGAGGCTAAGGCCGAACGATTCAACACCCAGCATTTCATGATTCCCGGTCGCTTGTTCAAAGGCCGGCGGAGCGGTCAGATGCAACTGGGATCGCTCGCAGACGATGAGCGATTGAAGATGATTTTGCCGCAGGCCTGTTGCTGTTGTGCGAGTCGATAATTCCTGACCGTCGATCATCTGATTCCCACGAGCCAGGGCGGCGAGAACTGCGGGGAAACTTGGTTTGGGCTTGCCGCGGTAGCAATAGCTCGAAAGGCGCTCGAGATACGCTCGTATGGATTGCTGAAAGCGGCTCGTTTCCTCCTCTGCTCTTGCCGCGGAGATACTGGAACATCGCAGTTGCGCTATCTCGAGAGCGGGGCGTGACGCAGGAACCGATCACGAACCCGCCTCCGATGCCGTTTCTGTTTGAAGCCATTCCGCTGTGTTACCCGCCGCCCAAAACGCTCTGTCTGTGGGTCACTGATCGGGATGCCGCCGCTACCGCGGATGGCTGATCACGGCCTTCGCCGTGCCCTGGGGGCCGTACGCCTGGTCCGTGTAGAGCCGTAGGGGCCAGAGCCAGAAAGGCACGCGGAGGAACGCGGTTCCGCTAACACCCTCCTGCCTCACAACCTTGCCATCCGGCCCGGCGCTCGTCGGCATGCGGCTCCTTCGGCACGAGCCTCGCGGCAGGGCCTCACTGCCCCGGCGCGTCGGCTCCGGCGAAGCCGCACATGGGATGGCGCAGTGATAGACTTCCGGGTCGATGTTGAGGCTCATTCCTTACAGATCGCGGCGGATACTCCGGTCGCCGGGTTTGGCCTCGACAGGGTCGAAGCCGCCGGAAGATCCGCCCGCAAGCATACGAAGAATTTCGACGGGCCCGACCCGCGCGAGAGCGTCGATACGACACCAGGTTTCGCCGAGGATCACTTGCTGCTGGGTAACCCGCCAAGTCTGGTACAGGCCCGTCCGCTAGCTACTATTGACGCGAAAAGTCCCCAAAATGCCGACGGCCAGCGTGGCGCCGTTTGGCGCGCGGAACGAAAACTGCTGGTCGTCGGCTACCCGGTGGCCCGTGACGTTCGATCCCGTCGGACCCTCCGATCCTGTAAGAAGTGTGACCGACGCGGCGTCGGTCGAAGTCCAGCGGAGAACGGCTCGCCCCAGTCCGTCTCGGCAGTCGGCGATGACGGCGAGCAGCAGCAGGTTCAGAGCATAGTTTCAGCGGTCACCGGTTTTTGGCGAATCTCCATGCAGCCGCGACCGGTGGGGAGCACCTTGTCGGGATTCAGGAGACAGGTGGGGTCGAATAGGGTTTTGAAGCGGCCGATCATATCGAGCGTGTCCGAAGTGAACAGCTTCGACATCAGCTCCATTTTTTCCATGCCGACGCCATGCTCGCCCGTAATGGAGCCGCCGACCGAAATGCAGTAGCTGAGAATGTCCTCGCCGGCGTGCCGCGCCTTTTCGAGTTCGCCGGGTTTGCGGGCGTCGAACAGAATGATCGGGTGCATATTGCCATCGCCAGCATGAAAAATATTAGAGATCGTCAGGCCGTACTTCGCGCTGATCTTACCGATTTCTTTGAGCGTCGTGGCGATCTTGGTCCGGGGAACGACGCCGTCTTGCACGTAATAATAGGGGCTAACGCGACCAACTGCACCGAATGCGTTCTTGCGACCTTTCCAAAGCAACGCGCGTTCCTCCTCACTCTTTGCAACGCGGAATTCTCGGGCACCAGAGGCCAAACAAGCTTCACGAACTTGTTCCAACTGTTCCTCAACGGCTTCCTTGAGACCTTCCAACTCGATGAGCAAAACCGCGGCGGCGTCCAGCGGGTAGCCGGCGTGCGTCGCTTCTTCCACCATCCGTAGCATCACGCCATCCAGCATTTCCACGGCGACCGGCGTAATCGCGCGGGCCGCAATTTCGCTAACCGCGTCTCCCGCGTCGGTGGGAGAGTTGAAAATGGCCAGAGTCGTTTTCACCAGTTCGGGCTGGCGCATCAGGCGTAGCACAACCTTAGTCACCAGACCCATCGTCCCCTCCGAACCCGTCATCAGGCCGACGAGGTCGTAGCCGGGCAGATCCTGTTCATGGCCGCCCGTAGAGATCACGCTGCCATCGGGCAGGACCATCTCAAGGCCAAGGACGTGGTTGGTCGTCACGCCGTAGGCGAGCGTATGCGGGCCCCCGGCGTTCTCGGCCACATTGCCGCCAATCGTGCACGCTCGTTGGCTCGACGGGTCCGGCGCGTAAAAATACTTCTGCGCCTGCACGGCCAGAGTGACATCGAGGTTGACGACGCCGGGCTCCACCGTGATGCGCTCGTTCTCCAGATCGATCGAAAGGATTTTGTTCATCCGGGCGAAGGCGATCATGATGCCTCCGCGCGCCGCGATGACGCCTCCGGAAAGCCCCGTCCCTGCACCGCGACCAACAAACGGCACCCCGGATTCCCGAGCGAGATTCACAATGGCAACCACGTGGGCCGTCTCACGCGGAAACACAACGGCGTCAGGCCGGTGCTTGTCCACTCCGCCGTCGTACTCGTACAAGCTGAGGTCGGCTGGTTGGTCCAAAACACCCTTCTCGCCGACGATCTTCTTCAGCTTGGCGACCACTTCAGGGGCGATCATCGGACGTATCCTTCTAGCCGCTTGAGCAGCGCCGGATCCATCCAGTCGCGGTCGGAAATGAACTTTTCCACTACTTTACCGTCGGGGGTGATCACGTAGGTCTCCGGGATCTTAAAGGTCCCGTATTCGGCGGAGATATTGGCCTCCGGGTCCCGCGCGGTCTCAAACGAAAGCTTGAATCGCTGCGTGAAGGCTTTGTATGCCTTCTCGTCCTGGTCGATCGAGATGCCAACGACGACCACGCCTTTCGGGGCGAGAGCCCGGGCCATCGCGTTCAGGCTCGGGAGCTCATTGACGCACGGCGGGCACCACGTCGCCCAAAAATTCAGCACCAAAAGTTTGCCGCCAAAATCGGTACGCGACAGCTTCGTGCCGCGGTCCGAGGTGATCGCGAATTGGGGAGCGGTATCGCCGACGTTCACGAGGCGTTCCCGAAGGGAATCACCCACGATGGCGACGAGTCCGACGGCGAGGGTGGTGGCGGCGACTTTGAGCCACTGATCTGGATTCTGCATAGGGGTTAAAATATCTAGTGTATCCCTGTGCCTGATTCTCGCATCCTATCGAATGTAATGCTCATCACGCGTCGCGTTGAATTTTCCTCGTCCCACATCTGCCGGAACCCGCAACTGTCCGAAGAAGAGAACGTCCGGCTTTACGGCCCGGCGGCAAATGTAAACGGCCACGGCCACAATTATGTGCTGGAGGTGACTCTAGCCGGGGATGTCGACCCCGTCACCGGCATGATCTACGACCTCAAAGACCTGAAGGACGTGATGATGGAAGAGGTGGTTGACCCCATGGATCATCGCCACCTCAACTACGAAGTTCCGCCTTTCGACAAGGTGATTCCGACGACAGAAAACTTGGCGGTCGAGATTTGGACCCGTCTGGACCGACGCTTTCAGGCGGGGCCAGCCCGGCTCCACACCGTGCGCCTGTTTGAAACCGAAGACACCTGCGTCGAGTATCAAGGCGCCTAATGACGGTCAACTTGACGCGGAACTACCGCTTTGTGGCCTCCCATCGTCTCCATTTGGAACAGCTGGGCGCCGAAGAGAACCAGCGGCTTTTTGGTAAGTGCAATAACCCCTACGGCCACGGCCACAATTATGTCGTTTCCATCACAGTCCGGGGCTCTGTGGACGAGCGAACCGGCTTGGTCGTCTCGCTGGCCGAACTCGATTCGCTCGTGCGGCGAGAGGTGTTGGATCGCTACGATCATCGCTATTTGAACGTCGACGTGCCCGAATTCGCGACCGTTCCATCGACGACTGAAAACATGGCGTTTGCGATTCGAGACCACCTGCTACGCGAGTGGAAGGGCACCTTGGGAGCCTCGGCCCCCCAACTGGCCAACGTCCGAGTGCAAGAAACAAAACGAAACTCTGTCGAGCTCACGCTCATCGATTCAAGTGAAGATGAAACAACGTAAGCCTGTGGTTGAAATTGTTCCCGTATCGCAGCAGGTCGACATTGCCTCGCATGTGAAGGACATCCTGTCAGGTTTGGGGGAAGACCCGAGCCGTGACGGGCTCTTGAAGACGCCCGAGCGCTATGAGAAGGCAATGCGGTTTCTCACGTCCGGCTACCAAGCCGACGTCGATAAACTAATCAACGGCGCGTTGTTCGACGTCGACTACGACGAGATGGTCGTCGTGAAGGACATCGAGTTCTTTTCGATGTGCGAACACCATATGCTGCCGTTTTACGGCAAAGCGCACGTCGCCTACGTCCCGAACGGCAAGGTAGTGGGCTTGAGCAAAATCCCACGCATTATCGACGTCTTTGCTCGACGCTTGCAGGTGCAGGAGCGCATGACGCAGGAGATCGCCCATACCTTGATGGACGTGTTGCAGCCTCGCGGGGTTGGCGTTATTGTCGAGGCCCGGCACTTTTGCATGATGATGCGGGGCGTCGAAAAGCAGCATTCGTCAACTGCGACCAGTTCCATGCTCGGCGATTTCCGCAACAAAGAGACACGGCACGAATTTTTATCGCTAGTCCGCCATTCTAGCCTGCGCGATTAGTAAACTAGAGGGAGCATGTCTGTTCCTTTTCGCCACTTCACCGCGCCGGATCTGTTCGGTTCCCCGATTGAGGTAGAATTTCGGTGGCTCCAAAACGGGATTTCTATCCGTCACGCCGATACCGTGGATGTGAAGTTTGAGATTGTCATGGAGGGGCGGCGCGAGGAGAGAGTCCTGGCCCTGCCCCATCCGCACTTGTTGCGGGTGTCCGCGGAGTCGGGTCATCCGATCACCGATCCGTGGTGCAGTCGGATGGCGGCGCTGCATCTCAAGCACATGATTGAGTCGGGCGATGATTTTGAAAAAACGCTGGTGACCTTGACCGGGGACCAGATGAATGAGTACGCTAAACAACTCAAACCGGAGCTTGCAGAGGCTTACTAAGGTTCGCTATTTTGGGGATTGGGTTCGGTCGATAGTTTCGTATAGATCTGTAGCAATGGCCCAGCAGAGGGCGGCCAGTCTGGAGAGTGATTTTCTATGGTGAATTGTCCAAAGTGTGATGCCGTGATCGAAGTTGATGAGGATGATCTCGACGCCGGTGACGTTGTTGAATGCGAGGAGTGCGGAGCGGCTTTGCGCGTGCTGAGCACCGATCCTCTCGAGTTGGAGTCCGATAAGGACGACGACGATGAGGATGAAGACGACGTCGATGATGACGACGAAGAGGACGAAGAGGACGAGGACGAAGACGACGAGTTCGACGATGAAGACGATCTCGAAAACGACGATGACGAAGACGAGAAAGACTGGTAGCCTGTTCCTCGTGCTGCTGGCCATCGCGGCAGGTTTCGGTCTTCCCGCGAACGCCCGTGGCCAAGAGAAAAAACCTGCTTCGGTGATCGCCGGGACCGTCTTCCGCGAGCCCGGCTTCGCCTTGCCCGGGGCGGTCGTGACCCTCGAACAGGTCGAGCTAGCCGCCAAAGGCAAGCGCAACAAACCGCAAAAGGTTGCGTGCGACGCCCATGGGGAGTTCGCCTTTCGTTTGCCACCGTCCGAAACCAAGTTCAAGCTAACCGCGGTGGCGAAAGGGTTTGCCTCCCAAACCAAGGAAACGGCCGCCGTGCCCGGGGTTCGAGTCGATACCTTCTTCGAACTGAAACCCGAATCCAGGTAGAATCATCTGTAGGTGTATAGAACTTTTATGTCCCGTCCCATCTCCACGGTCGTTTTTCTGGTCGCATCTCTGGCGGTCGCGATGGCGCAGCAGAGCACTCCATCGCCAGGAGGAACCTACGGCAACTGGCTGCCGGGTACCGGCGGGAAGGGGCAGCCCAAAGAGGATGCCAACACGCGGGCGGTACAGGGCGCGGTGAAGTCGTCGGATAACCAAGTCGTCGACGGCGCCGTCGTCCAGATTAAGAACACGAAGTCGATGCAGGTGCGCAGCTTCATTACCAAGGCGGACGGCATCTTTACCTTCGCAGGCCTGAGCACGGCGGTCGATTACGAAATCCGCGCGTCGGCCAAAGGGTACGAGAGCCCCGTGCGAACGGTGAGTACGTTCGATGA
>CANNLB010000067.1 GCA_947505565.1 Acidobacteriota bacterium
GTGGTCGGTGACGAGGTCGCGTTGGAAATCGAGGAGTTTGTAGACGAGGAGATAGGCCATGATGGCGCCGCCGGAGGTGAGACCGAGGAGGCCGAATTTGCCGAAGAAGTGCATCGGGCGGGTGAAGTAGGTGAGCAGGAAGCGAATGGTGATGATGTCGAAGAAGACCTTCATCGTGCGTTCGAGGCCGTAGTGGCTGGCGCCGGCACCGCGGGGCACGTTCTTGATGGGGACTTCGACGATGCGGGCGCCGTAGAAACTGGCGAGGGCGGGAATAAAGCGGTGGAGTTCGCCGTAGAGGTTAACGTCTTTTAGAATTTCGGCGCGGTAAGCCTTGAAGGTGGTTCCGAAGTCGTGGAGTTCGATGCCGCTGGCTTTGGCCATGAGCCAGTTGGCGATGCGGGAGGGGATTTTGCGGGTGACGGCGTTATCGATGCGATTTTTGCGCCAGCCGCTCGCGATGTCGTAGCCCTGTTCGATTTTTTCGAGGAGGAGGGGGATGTCTTCGGGTTCGTGCTGAAGGTCGCGAGGGAGATGATGATGCTGCCGCCGGCTTCATCGAAGCCGGCGGCGAGGGCGGCGGTTTGGCCGAAATTGCGGCGGAGGCGGATGACTTTGAGGCGTCCATCGGTTTCGCAAAGGTTGGCGAGGAGGTCGAAGGAGCGGTCGGTGGAGGCGTCGTCGATGAAGAGGATCTCGTAGGTTTTGCCGAGGGCTTCGAGAACGCGGGTTAAGCGGTCGTAAAGGGGGAGAATTGCCGGCTCTTCGTTATGGATCGGGATGACGATGGAGAGTACGGGCGCTGGCATAGGAATTCTTCTTCTATTCTAGCGTGCTGGCTAGAACTGTGTTAACCTACAATTTCGCGTCCGTTGGGCCTGTAGCTCAGTTGGTTAGAGCGCTACCTTGACACGGTAGAGGTCTGGAGTTCGAGTCTCCACAGGCCCACCATTATCTTCAATGGTTTACGGATGGCGGCGGGAAGTAAAGCAAGGGATCCCGCAAACCAAGCGCAACCCAGAACGGGTGGAAGCCTTCGCCTAAGCGGGCATGTTAAGGGTGAGTCAACCGTTTTGTGTAAACGGCCATATTCTTGTCCGTGGTAGACTGTCCGGACTTGAGCGGAGGGTAGGGCTCTGCGGAGACGCAACCCAAGCGCTGACTCAACGGCCAGGATTCCGGCAGCGCGAGCGCAGCTCGCCTCCCGGTCCAGGAATCCCGGCGCAAAAGGACCAGCAAGGGGCGTCTATCGCGAGACATGTTGCATCGGTCCGGCTGGACGCTGTAGGATACCTAATGTGATTCGTACTCTCTTATGCTGTGCATTGCTTTCGTTTTCTTTGCGCGATGGCTGGGCGCAGGGAAAGTCGTTTGCGGAGGGTGCTTTCCAGGTCATGGAGAAAGCCGCGTGCCGGGCGTGTCATAACTCCGACGGAGTAGCCTCGGTGACTCGGCTGATTTTTCCCGAGGGCGATGCGACAGCGGAGAAGATCGACCGGTTTGGGAAAGCGTTGGTCGTGCTCGTTGACCGGCAGCAGCCCGCGGAGTCTCTTCTTCTGAAGAAGCCGACCAACAAGATCGCTCACGCCGGCGGGGCGCGGATCGTGTCTGGTAGCGACGACGAAAAGATTCTTGCGGCTTGGGTGAACCGACTCGCCAAGCTCTCCGGTGCCGAGCTTGCTCAAGCCCTAAGGTACAGGGAGGAGGAGGCTGTCGGCCTGGGCCACGCCTCCCCTAAAGTTGCTCTTCGGCGCTTGACTCACAGCCAGTACAATAATACGGTCCGGGACTTGCTCGGCGATCAGACCTCCCCCGCCAATCAGTTTCCCCCGGAAGATTTCGTTAACGGATTCAAGAATCAATATCAAGCCCAGAACTTGTCGCCTCTTTTGCTGGAATCCTACGGGGCGGCCGCTGAAAAGCTGGCGCGCAACGCGTTTCGGGGCGGTGACACCCGGGGCCTTCTTCCGTGCAAGCCTTCGGTTGCCTGCCGCGCTCAGTTTGTTCGCGAATTCGGGCTGAAGGCTTTTCGACGTCCGCTGGAACTCGAAGAGTTGCAGCGTTATGAAGCGCTGATGAGGAAGGGGCCGGACTTTTATAAAGGAGCTCAAATCGTCGTCGAGGCGATGCTGCAATCCCCCCATTTTCTCTTCCGCTTGGAGGAGACGGCTAATCCGAAGTGGAAGAGCTACTCGATGGCCTCCCGTCTGTCTTACACGCTATGGGACACCATGCCCGACAGCGCGATTATGGCCGCCGCGGCGAAGAACCAGCTTTCGACGCCGGAGGCCGTCGAGCGAGTCGCGCGACGGATGCTGGATCACACCAAGGCACGCGACGCCTTCGACGAGTTTGTGTCTCAATGGATTCGCTTCGACCGCATCCTGACCGCCAGCAAAGATCGCCGTCGCTATCCCCAGTTCACCCGCGAAACCGCTGTTGCGATGACTGAAGAGGCACGGGTCTTTCTTGGGGACCTCGTTTGGGGCGACCGCAACTTCATGGACTTTGTGCGCGCCGATTATGGTTTCATGAACAGTGAGCTTGCCGCCATTTATGCCGTACCAGCGCCTGCGCGCGAGTTCTCACGGGTTGCGTTCCCGGCGGCGTCGGAACGTTCCGGACTGCTTGGCCAGGCGCTTTTTCTGGCTCTGACGGCCAAGCCGGATGAGACTGCTCCGACAGCCCGGGGCCTTTTCGTTCGAGAACAGTTTCTTTGCCAGCACGTTGCCGAGCCTCCGCCGGGGATCAATACGAATCTGCCGGATGTGACCGAAGCCAAGCCCCAAACGAATCGGGAACGCCTAGGCGGGCACGTCACGAACCCGAGTTGCTTTACCTGTCACAATTTGATTGATCCGATCGGTTTTGGCTTTGAAAAGTTTGACGCGATTGGCGCCCGGCGGGAAACCTTCAAGCTCTCTTTTTCCGCGGGTGGCCGGTACAACCGCCGAACGCCGCCGAAAACGGTAGAACTCGCCATTGATACCAAGGGCCACGTGGCGGGCGTGGCGAATTCCAACTTCTCCTCACCGGTTGAACTCGGCAAGGTATTGTTTGAAAGTGCCCAGTGTCAAGAGTGTGTCGTGAAGCAGTATTTTCGCTATGCTACCGGGAGAATGGAGACGTCTGGCGACCGTCCGCTGATCCGCAACGTGTTGTCCGATTTCCGTGCCTCGCAGTTCCGTTTCAAAGAGTTGATGGTTTCTTTCATCAAGTCAAAAGAGTTCCCCAGCCCAGGAGAGACTGTCCATGTCGCAAATCATAACCAAGCGCGCTAGGCTATCCCGCCGCACCTTGTTGCAAGGATTCACGGCCGCCGGTTCCGGCATCACGGTCGGCTTGCCGCCTCTCGTTTCGATGTTCAACTCGCACGGCACGGCCTACGCCGCCGCAGCGAAGCCCATCGAGACCCGCTTCGTCCTTTGGTTCAACGGCAACGGCATTCCCGAACGCTACTGGATTCCTTCCGAAGAGGGGAGCGACTACCGGATGACGTCCTGCCTGGCTCCATTGGCGCCTTATCGCAAGGACGTTCACGTTATCTCCGGGCTTGATAACGCGGCCGCCGCGGCTCCGGGGCCGGGCAACGGGCATCACAAGTCGATGAGTGGACTGATGAGCTGTACGCCGTTTAGCGGTCGCGGGGCAAGCGGAGCCTCGATCGATCAGGTAATTGCGTCCAAGATCGGCGGCGAATCCCGCTTTCGTTCGTTGCAGATTGGCGTTTCCCAGGAGTCGTTCGGGGAGAGCATTCAGCGCAATATGAGCTGGGCCGGTTATGAACGCGCTTTGCCGCCGGAGATGATTCCGCACAAGCTTTTTGATCGACTTTTTGGCGAGCGGGAAGAGGGTTGGGTGAACCGGAAACGTAGTATTCTGGACGCGGTTCGGAGCGATGCCAACCTGCTCAAGAAGCATATCCCGAAGGACGACCAGGCCCGCATGGATGAGCATTTGTCCGGCATCCGCGACTTGGAGCGCGCTATTGCGGGGCTTCCTCCCGAGTAACGCCGCGTGGACGCTCCCGACTTTGACGGCGACATGAAGGATTGGCCCCGAATTGCGAAGCTGCAAAGTGATTTGCTGGCGGCGGCGCTTTCCACGCGTCAAACGAGGGTGGCGTCTTACATGCTTACCAAATGTCAGGGCCTATCGCGGTTCCCCTGGCTGGGCTACACGGCCGCTCGTCATCACGACTATACGCATGCCGATGGCAAGGCGCCAGGTTCGGACGGGGTGGAAGGGCAGCGTATTCTGCGAGATATCTGCAAGTGGCACGTGGAGGAGTTCGCCTACCTCGTTGCGAAGTTGAAGTCTATTCCGGAGGGCGATGGCACGGTGTTCGATAATACGTGTCTCGTCTATACTCATGAGCACGCTGAGGCCGGTCCGCACAAGAATAGCGGTATGGCTCTGCTTCTCGCTGGTCGCGCTGGCCGCCTGGCGACTGGCATGCACACGAAGTTGAACGGCACGATTGGAGACCTCTACCTCACCCTGGCCGATGAGGTGATGCATGCCCAAGTTGGTAAGTTCCCGACGGCGAGCCGGAAGTTAACTCAGGTGCTGGCGTAAGCCGGTAGAGGTCGGCCGGTATCGGCTGGCCTCGGCTGTGCTATTCGACCGGGCGACCGGTTCCGGGGTTCTCCCATTTTCCGGAGAACACGCGCACGCCGGGCTTCGCCTGCCGAATACTCGCCAGTGCCTCGCCCGTCATCCCGGTGCCTTTCAGATCCACCGCTTTCAGCTTCGGCCAAGCGACGATCGCCGCCCCGGCATCGTCGCCGATGCGAGTGCATCCCTGGAGAGAGAGTGTTTCCAGCTTGGTCAGCCCTTTCAGCCGCTCCAGCCAGCGGCCTGATACCGGCAGCCCATCGAGCTTCAGTTGGCGTAGCTCCTTCAACGTTGCGATGGCTCCTACACCCAGTTCCGTCAAGCTGACCGACCAGAGGCCGGAGTCGGTCCGCTGCATGCCGGTTAAATCCAGATGGGTCAAGCCCGTCAGGTAGCGGAGGGCCTGGAGCCCGGCGTCGGTGATTTTGTTTCCGCCGATTGACAGTTCCTTCAGATTCGTCAGGGTCGTCAGATGGTCGAGTCCGACGTCAGTCACTTGGGCGTAGCCGACGTCCAGGGCTTCCAGCGCGGGGGCGGAGGCCGCATGTTCGAGGGTCGTATCGGTGATGCGCGTGCCGCGGACGTTGAGCCGCTTCAGGCGCTTCCAACCCTTAATCGCCGACATTCCTTCGTCGGTGATTTGCTCGGCATAATAGAGGTTGAGCTCGACAATCCCAGGCGCTGCCTTCAACTGCTGCATGCCCCGGTCGGTAATGCGCGTGAACGATAGATCCAGCCGGGTCAGGTGCGGCAGATTCGCGAGGAGTGGCATATCCCCGTCGGTTACCCAACTCGATCGCAGGTCGACCCCGGTGACTCGCCCGGCCGCGTCGCGAGTCATGACGCCTCCGGCCGCGGTGATCCAGTCGGCGGGATCGGCCGCGAGCAAGATGCCAGCGGAAAACAGGATAGAAGCCAATTGCCGCATCATTTACGTTTTCCTCCGCACGGGCAATGAAGAATCGCGGTCGAAGACGATTTTACATTGCGGCAGCGCACTCTTCAGTTGGTTGAAACCCGGTTCGGTGACGGTGGTGTGGTAGAGGTTGAGAACTCGCAGCGCCGAAAGCGACCGCAACGTTTCGAGGGCGGCGTCGGAGGTACCGGTCGAATCTAGGCTCAGTTCCCGGAGCGTTGGATGCCCTTTGAGGGCGGCCAAGCCTTTGTCGTCGATCGAGGTATAGTCCAGCCCCAAGACCGCTAATTTCGGCAGGCTGGCGACCGCGGCCATGCTCAGGTTCGAGGCTCGGGTATGCAGTAGTCCGAGGCGTTCCAGGTTCTGGAGGGGCCTCAAGAGTTCGAAGCCCTTTTCGGTGACGCGGCTATGGTCGAGATTCAACTCACGGAGGCTGATGATGCTGGCGAGATGCTTCAGTCCGTCGTCGCCGGCGTCGGTGCCGGCGAGGTCGAGGGTTTGGAGTTTGGCCATTTTGCCGAGCACGGCCAACCCCGCGCTGCTAATGTCCGTATTGGCGAGCAGGAGGCGCTCCAGTGCGGGCATGTCGGCGAGTTGACGTAAACCCTCGTCGCCCACGACGGAGCCCGTAAAATCGATCTCTGTCAGGTTTGGCAGGACTCGCAGTGCCGCCAGCCCCTCGCCGCGGATCTGGGTGCCGCCGAGCCGGAGGGAACGCAACCGGGTAAAGCCGGAAAGTTGGGCCAACCCTTTATCGGTAATCGTGGTGTGGCTCAGGTTTAGCCGACGCAAGGCGGCCATCCCCTTCAAGGAGGCCAGCCCGAGGTCACCGACTTCGGTGGCTTCGAGGTTGAGCTCTTCGATGCCGGTGGCAGCGGACAGGTACCCTAATTGCGCATCGCCAATGCCGGAGGCGGCGAGCGAGACCACCTTGAGGCGTCCGCCCGGCATCTCGGCCTTGCCGCCCAGCGCTAGGATCCAATCGGCCAGCGCCTTCTCGCTCGTGCCGGTTGGCTTGGCCACCGTCAGTTTGCCGGCCACCGCGGCAGCTCCCACAAACTCGACTTTACAGTTCGGGAGCGCCGTTCGAAACGCTTGCAGCGCCGTTGGCGTGACCCGGCTATAGCGCAAGTCCAACCCGGTCAGCCCCTTCAATGCTGCCAAACGCGACAGCCCGCCGTTTGTAATCCGGCTTCGATAGAGAGTCAGTTCGGTCATTTGCGTCATGCCCGCCAGGACCGGGATCGAGTCGTCCGTGATCGCCGCTCCCAGCAGATTCAGCTTGCGCATTTTGGTCAACTGTTTCAAGTGCGCCATTCCAGCGTCGGTCACTCGGGTGCCGCCGAGGTCAAGATCTTCGAGTGAGGTCAACCCCGCCAGCGAGCGCAAACCCTCGTCTGTGACCAACGTATCGCGCAGGCTCAGCCGCCGCAGACCCTTCAATTGTTCCAAGCCCTTCATTGCCTCGTCGGTGAACTCTGAGTTGCTCAGATCGAGCGAATGCAAGTTTTCAAATGGTGCCAAGCTCATCTTTTCGAGCTTGCACTGGGAGCAACGAAACTCTTTTAAGGCGGCCAGCCGAGTGAGGAGCGCCATGCCCTTGTCCTGGACATTAACATGGGTCAGGAAGTGGAGGCCAAACGTAAGCCGCTCCAGTTTTTGCAGGCCGCTGAGGAACTTCAATTGCGCGTTGGCGTCGAGCCGACTTCCGGACGCCGGGTTGAACATCGGTCCTGGCAGATAGAGCTCTTTTATCTCAGTCAGCCCGCTCAATTTCTCGAGCTCTGTGGCGCTGATGAGGCTCCCCAAGAGATCGACTCCGGTGATCCGGAATTCGCCTTCCGGCAGCGCGAGCAACTCTCCGACCGGGGAGCGCTGCCCATTCAGCATGACCTGACCGCCACTGCGGATGACCCATTCGGCCGTTTCGCGGTCGGTGGCGGACCAGCCGGAGGTGGCCGCCAGAAGGAATAGTGCGGTAAGTCGGAGCATAACGAGATCCCCTGAATTGTATCGCAAAGCAATCGAAAGCAAAGGAATTGTGCCGTGTTAGAACTGCAGACGAACCGTCAGTTGCACTACCCGCGCCGCGCTCCCCGAGTTCCGCGTGCTGAGAATGCCATCGTTGGCGACGGCAATCGGATTGTTCGGATTGTTGAGCACGTTGAAGAAGTCAATGTTCAGCCGCAGCGCCACCTTTTCGGTCAGGTTGGTGAACTTGAAAAGTGACGCATCGAGAAACCATTGGTTCGGTGCGCTCATGTACTGGTTGCGCCAAGGGACTAAATTGTCATTGAACGGCAACCGCTGCACGGTGTTGTTATTCAAGGGGACCCAAACGTTGTTCGTATCCCAGAACGGGGTGAGCACGGTGTTCGCTGGCGCATTGGCGGGAAGCGTTGTCGATCCCCACGGGATCAGGGGCGCGGCCGCCGGTTTGTAGTTCGCCGGAACGCCCATTACTCCATTCGGTTTGCCTTGGGCGTTGACGCTGTTGATTTGGTTAGCCGGGATATAGCCATTAAAGTACAGGAACCCGGGGAAACAGACCCCGCTGCGGCAGTCTTCGATCGGATACTTCTCGCCGTACTGTTCGATCGGGTTACCCGTCGGATAGAGGTTAGTCGGGAGGGTAAAGTAGTTCGACCGGAAGTTACCGGTTCCCGCTACCTGCCACCCGCCGACAACCTTATCGACGAAGCCCCGCAGGTTACCGCCGATCGCCTTTCCTTTGCCCACCGGGAGATCGGCAATCCAATTCCAACGGAATTGGTGTTTGGGCGTGTTCGGATCGCGCTGGAAGTTGAGGAATCGGTTGCGCTCCCGCTCGCCGACGGGAATCGCGTTCGGTAAGAAGTTATCGGTTTGCTGAATCGTGCCGGTGGTGCCCAGCGTGTTGCCGGAAACCCAGAACAAT
>CANNLB010000068.1 GCA_947505565.1 Acidobacteriota bacterium
TGAAGTTCCATTGTTGGGAGTACGGGGTGCGGTTCTCCGGGTTCTGCGACCAGCCGCCGATGCTGACGGTGCCGGTGATGGGCGGATCGGTGATTTGCAGATCGGGCCTGGTGCCGGTGTTGGCGACGAACAACTCTTGCGGCGTGTAGGGCCAGAACTTCCGGAGGTCCTGCAACTCCTGGACAAAGGTGGAGTTGTAGAAGATGCCATACGCGGTGCGGATGACGGTCTTGGCATCAAGCTGGTAGGCGATACCCAGGCGCGGGGCGAAGTCGCGGTAGTTGGACCGTTTGAGCGACCGGCCATAACCGCGTTGGTTAGGCCCATCGTTGATCGTTCCCGTGGCGGGGTTGACCGAAGGGTTCGTGGTCGCCCACATCAGGTTGCCGGTGTAACGACCAGTGGTCTGATCGCGTGTCACGACGAGGTTGCCAATGCGGTCGGTCGAATCGTAGGGCGGATTGGCGAACTCCCAGCGGAGGCCGAGGTTGACGGTGAGTTTATTGGTTACGCGCCAATCGTCCTGGAAGAAAGCCTGGGAGGCGAGGACGTGAGCGTCGGTAAGGGTATTGCCGGAGCTACGCCGAATTTCCGTCGGGGTGCCGAGGAGCATGGTGGCGGTGCTATGGCCGGAGTTGTTGTTCGAAAACAGCGAGGTGAGTCGACGGTCGAAGTCGCCGTTGCCGTTCATCGGGTTTGAGGTGTTGGTGTTGAAGATGCGCTTGGTGATGTTCGCGCCGACCTTCAAGCTGTGTCGACCTTTGGTCGTAGAAAGGTTGGCGATCCATTGATTGATCTTGTCACCGGTGATGCCGCCGCCGCCGCCGACGGCGAACTCGCCGACTGCGCTCAAGCTCGGGATGGGATCGAACAAGACATCGCGTTGGTACATTTTGATGCCGGTGCGGTCGAGGAACGCGCCACGGGTGATGGCGCTATTGAGCGTGGCGCCGGGGATGTTCGGCTTGTTGTAGCCGTAGCGAACGTCGAGAACGGTGGAGGAGTTGAAGATATGGGTCCAGCCAGCGGCTACGTTTTCGACGTCGAAGCGGTTGTTGGTATACAAGTTCGGGTTGGCGTTGGGCACCTCTTCGCCGACGCGCTGGCGGAGGTAGCGGATGTTGACGATGTCCTTCGAAGAGAAGTTATGATCGCCGCGGAGGACGACGGCATCGCGGTCGTTCAAGCGGCCGGCGGTGTTGATGTAGTTGTTCTGCTGCAGACCAGCGATGTTCGGAAGCGGGGCCATGATGTCCAGGAACGTCTTGATGGCGGGACTAATGCGAGCAGTGGGAATGCGATTGCCGGCGAACGGATCGCGCAGGATGTTGCCTTGGGGGTCGAGCCGCCCGGTGTAGGGGTCATAGATCGTACGAGCTTGGCCAGAGAAGTCACCATTGCGCTGTTCGGCGATGGGGAACGTCGTGATGGCGGTGCCGCCGCGGCGGAGACGGAAGCCTTCCCAACTGGCGAACCAGAAGGTCTTGTCGCGGCCGTTGTAGATTTTCGGCAGGACAAGGGGCCCGCCGACGGAAACACCGTATTGATTCTGACGGAACGGAACTTTTCCAATCTTTTGGCGGTTGGCAAAGAAGTCGTTGGCGTCGAGCTTGTCGTTGCGAAGGAACTCGTACGCGGAGCCGTGAAGATCGCGGGTTCCGGACTTGGTGGCGATGTTGACGTTGGCCCCGGAGGAGCGGCCGAACTCAGCGGACGTGTTGTTGAGAACGCGGAACTCCTGGATGGAATCCATGGGCGGCGACGCGCCGGGGGAGTTCATCATTTGGAAGTTATTGTCGACGCCGTCGACGGTGTAGTTGTTGTCCTGACGGCGTTGGCCGTTGACGGAGACCATTTGTGTTCCGGAGAAGGTTCCCTGGGATTGGGAGCCGCCTTGGTCGCTGGTGCCGGGCATGAGCAAGATCAGGCGGGTGTAGTTCCGGCCGTTGACGGGGAGGCGGGAAAGCTCGGCACCGGTGACGGTGCCGCCGACGGAAGACTCCTGCGTTTGGAGGATGGCGGCGGAGGCGGTGACCTCGACGGTTTCGGTGACTTGACCGACTTCGAGGGCGAAATCGACCTTGACGACGGAGGCGATTTCGAGGATGACTTCCGGGAGGACCTTGGTTTTGAAGCCGGGCATGGTGGCCGACACTTCGTACTTTCCGGGGTTGAGGGGGAAGATGCGGAAGGAGCCGGCACCGTCGGTTTTGACGGAGCGGGCGACGCCGGTTCCTTTGTCTTTAACGTTCACTGTCGCGCCGGCGATCATGCTGGTTTGGGGATCGACGACGGTTCCGACGAGGGTAGCGTTGGTTGTTTGCGCGAGAACGGCGCTAGCGATGAGAGGGAATAGGAGGAGTGTAGTTTTGATCAAGCGAGAACCTCTAGCTCTTGAAATCGAGCCTCTCGATTATTTCACACTCCGTTACACCTAGTGGTTACGAAGCGTAGATGACTTCGAATGGGGCACACTGTAGGGGTGTGAAGACACTTCTTGGAGCATGGTGGATTTTCGGGTCCTTGACGGCCTTGGCGCAGGGAATCGCCACGCAGGGTGCCGCGCCGGTGGCTCGACCGGCGGCGAGCGGGAAACCGTTCGCCGTGACGTTTAAGGACGTCGCGGCGGAGGTGGGGCTACGAGCGCGATTCGTAAGTGGGGGAGAGGGAACGAAACGATACATCGTGGAAGCGAATGGCTCCGGGGTTGCGTTTACTGACTTCGACAACGATGGCTGGGACGATATCTTCCTCGTGAACGGTTCCGCCCTGGGGAGCCCGGCGGCGGGGGGAAACTATTTGTTTCGGAATGATCACGGTCGGTTTGTGGATGTGACGGCGAAGGCAGGGATGCAGCGGACGGGTTGGGGCAATGGGGTTTGCGCAGGCGACGTGGACGGAGACGGGTTTGACGAATTGTTCGCAACCTACTGGGGAAGTAATGTGTTGTACCGGAATACGGGGAAGGGCGGATTTCGGGCTGAGGTGTGGCCGGACCGGAAGGAGTGGAGCACGGGCTGCGCGTTTTTGGATTATGATCGCGACGGCCACCTGGACTTGGCGGTAGCAAGGTACGTGGCTTTTGATTTGGCAAAGACGCCGAAAGCGGGAGCAGCAGCGAACTGCCAGTGGAAAGGGATGCCCGTGTTTTGTGGTCCGCGCGGGCTCCCGTTTGGAGGGTTGACGCTCTACAAGGGCAAAGGTGACGGGACGTTTACGGCGGTGCGGGAGTGGAAGGATTTCTATGGTTTCACGGTAATGGCGACGGACTTGAATCAAGACGGGTGGACGGACCTTTATGTAGCCGGAGACAGTTCGCCGAGCCTATTGCTGCGGAATTTGGGGAACGGCACTTTTGCCGACTTGGGCGCGGAGACGGGGGTGGCGTTTAGCGAGCACGGCAACGAGCAAGGCGGAATGGGAATTGCGGCAGGGGACTTCGACAACGATGGGCGGCTCGACCTGTTCAAAACCAATTTCGCGGGCGACTATCCGAACCTGTACCGCGACATCGGGGGCGGGATTTTTGAAGACTTCGTGATGAGGGCGGGCTTGGCCGTGAACCCGCAGTACGTAGGCTGGGGAACGGCGATGGTGGACTTTGACAACGATGGATGGCTGGACGTCTTCCAGGTAAATGGGCATGTATTCCCGGAGTTGAAGGGTGAGTATCGGAACCCTCGCTTGCTGTACCGGAACCTTGGCGAGGGAAGGTTTGAGGACGTTTCGCTGGCCGTGGGGCTGACGGAGAAGGCGTCGAGCCGGGGGGCAGCGTTTGCCGATTTCGACAACGACGGGGACGTGGACGTGCTGATTATGAATATGAACGGGGCACCCACTCTGCTACGGAATACGAGCGGGAGTGGGAACGGGTGGCTGCAGGTTCGGCTAGGAGGACAGGCCATGGGCGCGGTGGTGACGGTGACGGCCGACGGCCGGAGCCAGGCGCAGACACTGACGAGCCAATCGAGCTTTCTTTCGCATAACGGTAGGCGATTGACGTTTGGATTAGGTTCCTCCAAACGGGCGGAGAAGGTGAAGGTGGCGTGGCCGGATGGGCGGACGACGGAGCGGTTCGATGTGGTGGGGAACCAGGTATTGGCCCTGGAGGCGGCCAAGTGATGGTTTGGGTGATGGCGTTTTGGTTGTGGCAAGCAGGAGCGGACGAGTTGGCCGAGCAGGGCCGCGAGTTGGCAGCGGCGGGTCGTACCGAAGAGGCAGCGAAGCTTTGGAGAAAGGCTCTGGTGACGGTGCCAAGCCACTTCCCTTCCCTGTTCAATTTAGGATTTCTGGCTTGGCAGCAAAACCGGGATGGGGCGGCGGCGGAGTGGCTTGAACGGGCCGCGCGGGCGCAGCCGGGGGATTTTAACGCGTTGTACTTGGCGGGGTCGGCTTGGTCTCGGCAGGGAAAGAGCACGGAGGCGATTGTGTGGTGGCGCAAGGCGCTAACGGTCCAACCGGGGAACAGCAAGTTGCGGAAAACCATGGCGGCGGAGTACTCGAGGGCCAAGCTTTTTAGGGAGGTTGTCGAAGTAAGTGAAGGGTCGCTGGATAGCGAGGCGATGCTCTTGATGGTGATTGCGGCGCGGCGGGCGTTGGGGGAGGCCCATCAGGCGGCGTTGCTAGTGAATCGGGCGCTGGACCGGTTTCCCGATTCGGCGCGGGTGCAGTTCGAGGCCGGATACGACCTGCATCGGGCGGGGCTATGGCAACGGTCGATTCCCTATTTTGACCGCGCGATTGCGTTGGATCCGGCGTATGAAGAGCCGCACTATTACCGAGGGGATGCGCTGCTTCGTCAGGACGGCTTCGAAGAGGCGGCTCGCTCTTTTGGGGAGGCTATTCGGATCCGCCCCGCCTACACCCTAGCGCGAGTGGGGTTGGCCCGAGCGTACCTGGCGACCGGGAAGGCAGCCCTAGCGGGGGAAACGCTCGAGGAAGCGGCTCGGCTGGACCCGAAAAATCCGCAGCCGGCCGCGCTGCTGGCGCAGGTCTATTTCCGGCTAGGTGAACTAGCGAAGGCTCAAGCGGCCAAACTGCTGGCGCAGCGGCTGCGAGCGGTGCGCTGACTTCGTTCTTGGACATCGACCAATAAGCGGTTACACTCCTGCCAGAAGGTGACGCCGGTGTGGCCGCCCGCGCTGAGGACGGGGCCGCGTTGGCGCCACACGACGAGGCAGATGACCGCTCGGAGGCACCGATGCAGCCCGTGGCGCAGGCCGAAGCCGTTCTGGACGACAAGCGAGCGATTGGCGGCCTAGCTCTGGAGATCGAAGGCTTCGTCTTCGAGGATGCGGTGACAGATGGGTTGGAGGGAGGGTAGTTTCGTGACGCGGCCGACAGCGGTGTAGTACGGTACGGCGACGATTTTAGCGGAGACGAGGACGGCGATTTCGAGCCCGAAGCCCATGGTTCGGCGAATTATTCGGAATACGCGATCGACCCAGTGTGTCCGCCGGACCGGTTCGGACTGGTGACGCAAAACGTCGCCGAGCCAGCGAGAGTGGCTCTGTTCCTCAGCGATGAGGCCGGCAATAGCTTCGGCAAGATCGGGGTCCCTGATCTGGTGTCGATGTTGTACTTCGGCACTGGCGAAGAATTGACCAGCCCTGCTCGCCCAAACTTTACCACCAACCGGCCCCGACGGCGCTGCCTCTCCGACGAGCATGGCCTTGTGGCGCTCGGTCTGGCCGCGCGGCAAAACGTCGGTGCCTAAACCTAATTCAGCGAGATACGCGCCTGCGGCACGGATGATCACGGTCCCGCCCGTCGGCCTGCCACGCGGCATGATCAGTTTGTGATCTGGTCAAGTCTATTCGAGCAGAGGTGGTCAATTTCTGGGGGGCGCCGAGGACTTTGCAGGAACTGACGGCGCTTGAGGTGGGTTTTGTTTCGGTGACGGAGGCCCTTGATCTGGCTACACCAGCGGGCCGGGCGATAGCGGGACTACTTTCGGTGTTCGCTGCGTTCGAAAGAGACATTGTGTGGGAGCGGGTGCGGGCGGGTTTGGCGCATGCGCGGTTGCAAGGGAGACGACTCGGCCAGCCGCCGACGGCCGCGGGCAAAGCGGGCTCCGCCAGGGACCTATTTCTCATAGCAATCGGCAAATCAGAGATTGCGCGGCGGTTGAAAATCGGCCGAACGTCGGTTCGGCGACTGACTACTGGAAGAAAAGAAATCGCAATCGGAACTGGCTTACGCAAGCTTACCGAAAGGACACTGTTTTGCACTACAGAATGGCGAAGCCGGACGGGGCGCCGAGGGGGGCCTCAACAATTTCGACAGCGCAGACTTGACTCCAGCGGGGGCCTTGGTGCAATCGTCCTTCGAAATCGGCCAAGATCCCAACCGGGCCCTCGACGAGAGCCTCCACGCGGCCATCGTCGAGATTGCGCACCCAGCCGCAGAGGCCTCGGGTGACGGCCTCGCGCTGGACGAAAGAGCGGAAGCCGACACCCTGCACTTGGCCGCGGACGAGATAGCGGCGGCACTCGGACATGATGGCTATTATTCGGTTGGTGCCGCGGCAGCAGCAGCGGCCTTTTTCACTTCGAGGTAGCGATTGCGGCTCTCGATGATCGCCTTGCGGGCTTCGATCGGGCCACCCCAGCCGTCCATTTTCGGCATGGAACCTTGGAGTTCCTTATAAATGGAAAAGAAGTGCTCGATTTCCCGGCGGACGTGGGGAAAGATCTGGTCCATCGTGTGGATTTGATCGTAGCGGGGGTTCTTGGTGGGTACCGCGAGGATTTTTTGGTCGCCCTCGTTGGCGTCGACCATATTAAGGACGCCGACGGGGCGAACCTCGATGAGACAACCCGTGAAACTGGGCTCCTGGACGAGAACGAGGACGTCCATGGGGTCATTATCCTCGGCTAGAGTGCCGGGGATGAAGCCGTAGTCGCCGGGGTAATGCATGGGCGAGTAGAGAGCGCGGTCGAGCCGGAAAATCCCGAGTTTGCCGTCGTATTCGATTTTGTTGGCGGAGTTCTTGGGAATCTCCACAATGGCGCGACAAATCTCGGGGCAGTCAGGACCCGGTTCCATGTCATAGAGGCTGAGGGGCGGGTGCACCTGCTCAGGGTAGCAAAACGGGATTGGTGAAGGGAAGCAAGAGGAGCGGCCTTGGGGTAGACGAAGGGTACGACGACAACGGATCCTGGGGCCCGCCCATGCTTCGCTTTTTCATCGCCCGCAATGGTCTGGTACTTCCTTAAAGCGTTTACCGGCAGCAGCTTAGCGGCGAACAGTGAGCAGTAATTTTCCCGACAAATCGCTTGCGTAGGGACCAAAGGCAGTGTATTCTCGATGCATGGCCGCTTTTAGTAGCACTAAAGCACCTCCAAAGCAGTCCAAAGAGACCACAGAAGTTTAAACGAGAACAGCAGTGACAGAAGAAGAGCTCAGCCAAAAACAGCTTGAAGCTCCACCCGGGAGTTTCTCTCTCAAGGTGGATGGACAAGGTCGATTGGCCATTCCTCGGGAATGGGAGCAATACTTCATTGGCAAGTTGGACGAGAAGGAGTTTTTCATCACCTTCGAGAAGGGCTGGCTGAAGATTTTTCCGCGGGAGATTTGGTTTAAGCAGAACGCTACTGCCTTCCGTGAGAAGTCGGAAGAAGAGTATGAAGACTGGTCGATCACGATGCAGCATTACGGAGTGATGACCGGATTCGATAAAGAGTTTCGACTCACGCCGAGCCAGACATTGCGGACGGAGATGAACCTGAAAGGGGCCGAGTTGATCATGATGAATCACTTGGGTACTTTGCGGGGGATGCTGAAAACCGATTACGAACAGCGGCGGCGCGGCGCTGCAGATGCGACCAACAAGCAACAGTCCCGGCCGGATGGCCCGCGGATGCTCTAACCGAAATCAGATGCATGCACTACCCAGTACTACTGCCGGAGACCATGGAATGGATGAACATCCAGGCGGGCGGCGTATATGCGGACCTGACGTGCGGCATGGGATCTCATACGAGGGCGCTGGCGGAGCGGGCGGCACCGGGAATGGTGTATGCGGTGGACCGGGATGCCGAATCGCTGGCGATGGCGCGCGCGAATCTGGCGGACGGGCCGCAAAATATAGAGTTTATCCACGCGGCATTTTCGGAGGCGCCACGGGTGCTCCGGGAGCGGGGTGTGGGCAAGCTGGACGGACTAACGGCAGACCTGGGCGTATCGCGGGTGCAGTTAACGGGTCAGCGCGGGTTTTCATTCTCGACGGACGGTCCATTGGACATGCGACTCGATGCTTCGCAGGGATTTACTGCGGCAGAGTTAGTCAATCAGCTTCCGGAACGAGAGTTAGCGAATTTGTTGTTCAACTTAGCCCAAGAAAGGAGGAGTTACGTCATAGCCAGAGCACTCGTAAGGAACCGACCAATATATTCATCGCTGCAGTTAGCGGAGATTGTATCC
>CANNLB010000069.1 GCA_947505565.1 Acidobacteriota bacterium
CGGGATGAGGCGGCGGCGCGGGCGGGGGTGGTGCTGGAGCGGCAGGGGGTGAAGTTTGGTTTTGTGGCTTACACGTATGACCAGCGGAACGGGAACCATAAGACAGACGATGCGCGGATCAACAGACTGGATCTGGTGCGACTGCGGGAGGATATTGGGGTTATTCGGGGGCGGTCGAACGTGACAATCGTATCGATTCATGCGGGGACCGAGTATGCCAAGCAGCCAAATGCGCAGCAGCGGTTGATGGCGCAAGCGGCAATTGAGGCCGGGGCGGTGCTGGTAATCGGGCATCATCCGCACGTAACGCAACCGTGTGAGGATTATCGGACGGGGGTGATCTGTTACTCGCTGGGTAACTTGGTATTTGACCAGACGATTGCGGGTACAAATGACGGTGTGGTGGCCGAGGCGGAGTTTAAAGGACCATCGCTGTGGAAAGTGCGGCTGCGGAAGGTCAAGATACTGAACACGCAGCCGGTATTTTTGACGCGGCCGTAGGCCGTCAGCTCCAGCCGAGGAGGAAGGCGAAGAGGGCGAGCCAAAGGACGCCCATGAAGTGCCAGTACATGGAAGTAAGTCGCGCGATTTGGCGATGTTTGCGGAGGGGTTGTTCTTCGCCGTCGGTCAATCGTTTGGCCTTGGCGAAGAGCCAATGAAGACCACCGATGCCACCGATCAGATGGGCGGCGTGGACGAAGCTGAAGACGTAGAACATATTGCCCTGGGGGTTGGCGGCGATGGCGACGCCGCGTGCAAGGAGAAGCCAGGCGCCGGAGGTTTGGGCGGTTAGAAAGCAGTACCCGACGGCGATGGTGAGGATGAGCCAGGTTCGATAGCGATGCAGTTGGGCGCGGAGGAGGGCTCGTCGAGCCCATTGGAGCGTGCCGCTGCTAGCGAGCATGAGCAGGGTGCTGAGCCAGAAGACCCAGGGCATAGAGATGGAGGTGGCGGCCTTGCCGGGGGGCAGGATGAAGGCGTAGGCGACGATGAGGGCGGCGAAGAAGCAGGCGATGGAGGCCAGGGTGAGGACCATCCCCATGGTACTCATGCTCATGCCGCGCTGGGGGGGGGCTCCCTCGATTGCCTTCGTTTCCGAGTCGGTCATAATTGTCCTCCCTCATTATGATGAATCTGGAGTCGCCGCGGGCTTACTTCCCGCGCAATAATTGATGCAATGGCCGATTCGCTCTACCTCTCTTACTGGCTCCGGAATTATTCCGCCCTGTCGATGTTGCGTTCTTTTGGCAAGGTGCTGGAGCGGTTTCCGTTTTCGCCGCAGAACCCGTCCAATAGTTCGTTGCAGATTGTGCCGGTGTCGTCGGCGGAGCCGCCTCTTTTTGAGGCCTCGCTGGCGGACCCGCTGGATACCGAAGTGGTGCTGAACCGCTGTGAGGAGTTTTTGCACGCCGACTGCTCGTACGTGCTGGAGGCTTGGTGGGGGTTGTGGCAGTTCCGGAAGGAATGGGAGCTGCGGCCGGCTCGGGTGACGATTTTCTGTTTTGGCCCTGAGTTTGGGGATGGGACGCCGACCGAGCACCTTCGAGTGGATTTCGGCCTGGAAGCGCATTATCTGCCCCGCCCGGATGATCCGGCGAGCGCGTACTATACGCGTTCGAACTTGAAGGGGATGGTGCGACTGGTGCAGCAACTCGACGAGGCTTTGGCGGTGGACCGGCGGACGTTGTGGTCGGAATCGGGGGAGAATTTTGCCGAGAAGCTGCAACAATCGGTGCAAGAGCTTTAATCATGACGCGATGGGGGCTGTTACCGGTGGTGAGGGCTACGTTGCTGCCGGCGGCGGAGTTTCGGGGGGGCCGATTTTAACGTGACCTAGGCAAACGTTACGTTATTTCCGAGCCAAGTGTTCGAGGAGGAGACGGGGATCCTGATCGATCCGCAATATGAGGGACGAGATATTCTGCACGAGGCGATCCCGGGGAGGAAACCGAATGGAATCACGGTAGTTCCGTGGTTTGCATATGGAATTGTGGGGGGGTGGAGCGATCTCGTCTGTGTGGGGTACTCGAAGAATCGGACGGGGGAGAGCCGGTTTTCGATTGCGGGAGGAACACATTAATTTTTTTCTATCGCGCACGCGAATCCGGAGGAGCAGGACTTTTTACTTTCGGCTAATGGAGGAAGCGCATGAGCGGTATGAGGTACTAGGGATTCAGTTTTATCGGGGGCGGAACCCTACCCGCATAAGGGGGCATTGCGAAGCGAAGCGAAAGCTGTCTCCGGGGTCGCTCGAGGAGCAAGAGCCGCCAGCGAATTCGCAGGACGCGGGGTGGGTACGTTTGGCGGGCGGATGAGATTAATGTGTTTCTTCGGCGGATGAAGGCGCGAATCAAATAGGTGGATTAGTGGGCTCTGGTGACGCATTCTCCGGTGCCGACGGCGGACGGCTACGCATCCTTCCGCAGGACCAGACGGGTTGGATGGGTTAAAACTCCCATGATTTTATCAGTCCGCAGATTTATTGGCGGGATATTCCGACTTACGAGGCCAAGCTGAGGTGGCAAATAGGGCAGTATGGTGCGGCGAATCGGCAGGTTCCGGGGATTACGGTGGATGTGGCCAAGCCGGGGGAGCTGGTGCGAATTATTGAGGCGACGCGGGCTGCTCGGGGGTTGTTATCTGGTGCGATGACGAGATCGTAAATGCAAATGCTCTGGAGCTACTCCGCAACAGTTTGTTCTCGGACAAGACATTCGTGTCGTGGAAACGACCCCCTCATTAGAGGGGATACAAGCAGCTGAAGACCATAAGGTGGTAGGGTCCTTGGCGCGGTCTCGTAGGGTCAAACTATAGTGCATAATAGCCCAACGGCCTGATTTGACTTGGTACTAATATCCCGTTACTCTCGAGGTGAGGCTTCTAGACAGTTATGCTTAGCGGCAATTTAAATATGGAATCGAACGACATCCTTGTAGAAGAGGAACCGGAAAAACTTAAGATGATTCGTCTGGCAATCGCCGACGACCATCCCATCGTGCGTGATGGATTGAAGAAATTACTGGCCCTGGAGCCAGACTTTGAGGTGGTCGGCGAGGCCGGTGACGGTCGGGCGGTGATCGAGTTGGTGCAACAGACCAACCCCGACGTTCTTTTGCTGGACCTGCGGATGCCGAACATGGACGGGTTGCAGGCGTTGCAAACGATTCAGCAAACGAATAAGCGGACGCGGGTGATCGTACTGACGGCGTCTGAAGACAAGAGCGAGTTTGTACAAGCGATGAAGCTGGGCTGCTCGGGTATTGTGCTGAAGCAGACGGCTCCTGACCTGATCGTGAAGAGTATCCGGAAGGTCTACTCTGGCGAGATTTGGCTCGACTCGCATACGACGGCGGCGGTGATGCGGCAGTTTGCGTCTCCTGGGACTGAGCTGGCCGGGCTCGGTATCGGGCCGGGCAAACAGCGGGAACGTTCGCCGCTGAGCAACCGGGAGCGCGAAATTGTGGCGTATGTGGCTCAAGGCTATAAGAACAAAGAAATGGCCGAGAAGATGTTCATCAGTGAGCAGACGGTGAAGAACCACCTGCACAACATTTTTGACAAGCTCGGGGTTTCGGATAGGCTCGAGCTGGCTTTGTACGCGATTCACAAAGGTCTTCACTTACCGAGCTAACAAAGGCTATTCTGGGGGGCATGCGCTATTTTTGCCTGCCCCTTTTTGTACTGGCGGTTTTGCTGCCGGCTCAGCCGTTTTCCCCGTTGCCGCCGGTGCGGGAGCAGGCGGCCATTCAGCAAGAGTGGCTGAGGCTGCGGCTGGAACGGCTGCTCCCGCCGTTGTTGCGCAAGCATGGGCTGGACATGTGGGTGGTGGTTTCGCGCGAGTACAACGAGGACCCGGTCTTCCATTCGCTCGTGTCGCCGACAATGTTCGCAGCGCGGCGGCGGACGATTTACGTGTTTTTTGATCAGGGGGCGGAAAGGGGCATCGAGCGTTTGGCGCTGGGGGGCGGGTCGAACGGGGGGCTGTATGAGGTCTATCGAGACCCGACTCCGGTGTCTGGGAATGCGACGCGCGAGCTGTGGGGGGAGGGTCAATGGCTGTTGTTAAAGAAGGTGATTGAGGAGCGGAAGCCGCGCAAGATCGGGATTAACATCTCGCGGACGCATGCGTTTGCCGATGGGTTGACGGCGGGCGAGTACGAACAGATGGTGGAGTATTTGGGCCCGGAGATTACGAAGCGGTTCCAGCGGAGTGAGTTGTTGGCGCTGGAGTATGTCGAGGCGCGTTTGCCGGAGATGATGCCGCGGTATCGGGAGCTGATGGGGGTGGCGCATGAGCTGATCCGGCGGGCGTTTTCGGCTGAGGTGATCAAGCCGGGTATGACGACCAACCAAGACGTGGTTTGGTGGCTCCGGCAGCAGGTGGCGGATCGGAGTTTAGGGACGTGGTTCCAACCGTCGGTGCGGGTGCAACGTCAGGCGAAGGCGGTCGCGACGGCGGCGAGTTTTCTGTCTGAGGACGGGCCGGTGGTAATTGAGCGGGGCGATGTCTTGCACGTCGATTTCGGAGTGCAGGGGCTGCGTCTTAATACAGATACGCAGCATATGGGTTATGTCTTGAAAGTGGGCGAGACGGTGGCCCCGGCGGGGATCGTAAAGGCGCTGGGGAAGGCCAAGCGGATGCAGGATCTTTTGCTGGAGCGGATGAAGCCGGGGCGGTCGGGGAACGAGGTTTTAGCCGAGACGCTAGCGCAGGTGCTGGATGAGGGAATTCGGGGGACGGTCTACTCGCATCCGATCGGGGACCATGGGCACGGGGCGGGGCCGATTATCGGGTTGTGGGACCGGCAGCAGGGTGTACCGGGGCGGGGGGATGTCCCGCTGAAGACGGGGACGTGGTTTTCGATTGAGCTTTCGGCGCGGACGCCAGTGGCGGAGTGGGACGGGCAGGAGCTGTTTGTGGGGATGGAGGAGGAGGCTTGGCTGACGCCTGGAGGGAAGATGGAGTGGGTGTTGCCGCGGCAGGAGCGGTACCACCTGGTTAAATAGGCCGCAAGCGCGTTAAGTGATTCCGAGGCGCTTGCGGCGGTTGGCTTCCTGGCGTTCATAAACCGGGATCAGGCGCTGCTCGATAAACTGAAACGCCACGGCGAGGCCTCCGGCGCGATATTGCTCGCCGATCTCGGCTTCTACGGCGCTGGGTTCGCCGATGGCGCTCAAGAAGTGGTTGCTCGTCATCCGGGTGTAGAGCTCCCCGTCGAGCTTACCCTGCTCGCGCAAGATACGTTCCCGAACGTAAAGCGCCAGAACGGCATCGCCCAGCCAAGCTTGCTGGAGCAAAATCGATCGCGAATTTGATTGTTTCATCCCATTACTGATTATCCGCTATGGCGGCACGAGCCAAGCACCGAGGGGCTTCCACGGGCTGGTTTGCGCCGTCAAAGTCTGTACCGCGGCCCAGATCCCCCGCGGGCCGCTAAAGGCGGGCTTGACGAGGTAGTTGAGCGTCAGCGTGAAGAGATTGCCGCTGAGGACGGCGCTGGAGCCTTGGGCCTGGATGCGACAATAGCTATTCTCGATCGTGTTCGTCCCGCTTAAGGCAATTGCCGTCGCCTGGCTCCCGTCGCCGCTATCGGGGTAGAGAAACAAAAGGTTTCCAGGCACATAGTAGGCGATGTAACAGGCCTGTCCAGCATCGACGGCGGTATTCATTAAGACCCAGGCCGTGAGCAAGTTGTGAGCGCTGGTTGAATCCTGATAGGTTACCGTGAGGGTCTGGCTGGCGGCCGTCGAGGTCGAAGGCGAGATCGCGTTCGACCGGGGATAGAGAGTGCTGGCCTCGGTAACGACCGCCACCCCCATCGTTTGCCAGCCGGAGGTGACGTTGCTGACCGACTGGGCGGCGAGGTAGATCACCCGGTTGCCGCGAAAGCGGTTGGAGAAAGTCACGACCAGGGTGAGCGTCATCGCATTGCCGCTATCGACGGCCGAGGACCCGGTGCCGGAGATGGCGCACTGACTGTTGTTGACCGAAGCCGCGCTGCCAAGGAAGAGCGGAGCAGAGAGTCCGCTGTCGGTGCCGCCGTCGTTGACCAGGAACAGGACCCCCGCTGGACGGGAATAGGCGATGTAGCAGGCGTTTCCGCCGTCGAGAGCGGAGTTGATCAGAATGTTGACGACCCCCAGATTGGCGACCCCAGCCGGGTGAGAGTAGCGGGCGACGATGGTTTGCGTACTGCCAGTGGGGGCGATCGGGCCACCGTCGCGCGCACTGGGGGTAAGCAGGGAGGGGCCGATGGCTTGGTTGACGGTGAAGAGTTGCCCGCCGATGGTGAGGATTCCACCGCGGGCCGGACCTGTATTCGCTGCGAACGAGTAAGTGACGGTGGCCCCCGAGACGGTTACCGAGAGCCAACTGACTCCCGAGGTGACCGGGATCGCGCAGCCGGTACCGGTGGATACAGTGAGGCTGGCCGAAGCCGCGGCAGCGGCGACATTGGCTGTGGAGGCGCTGAGTTGGTAGGTGCAGGTAAAGTTCGCGATGACGGTTCGGGGGCCGTTAAGAAGGATATTTTGCGGGTTCGTCGAACCGGTCAAATCGCCGGTGAATCCGGAAAACACAAAGCCGGAGGCGGTGGTGGCGGTGAGCGCAAGGAGCCCTCCGGCCGGGTAAAAGCCGTCGGGCGAAGCCGAGCCAGGCGTGAGGGAGCCGCCGGCGGCCGGATTGACGAGCGTGGTTACAAGATACTGCGTTGCGTAGTTTGCCAGATAGGCGGCGCCCTCGCTGCCGATGGTGATCGAGCGAGTAGCCGGGCCGCCGTCGGTCCAACCGGTGAAGCTGGCCCGGGTGCCGGGGGGACCCTGGGTGACCGGCGCTTCGACGGTGAGGTTGGTACCGGCCGCGAGCGACAGACTAAACGGGGTGACGGTGGGCACGCCATTGACGTTGAGCAGGAGGCCGGCCGGGACGGTGGTGAAGGAGGTGGCGGCGGTGACCGTGAGCCGGCGGATGCGCTGGTTGCGCATGTCGACGACATAGACCCGACCGAGGTTATCGATTGCGACGCCGCGCGGGTCGTACAGGGTGGCGGCGGTGGGATCTCCGCCGTCGCCGGAGATGTTGGCGACCCCGGTGCCGGCTACGGTGCGGATTACCCCGGCGGCGTTAACCTCGCGGAGACGGTTGTTGCCGCTGTCGGCGATATAGAACAGCCCGGTGGAGCTGACGGCGAGGCCGACCGGATAGTTCAGACCGGCCGCGGTGGCGCCGCCGCCGTCGCCACCGGACCCGGGAGCGGTGGAGCCGGCCAGGGTGGTGATGACGCCGCCGGGCAGGAAACGACGGATGCGGGACCCATCGGCGAGATAGACGTTGCCGGCCGTATCGAGGGCCAAACCGGTGGGGCCGGCGAGTTCGGCGGCCAGGGCGCTTCCGCCGTCTCCGGCAAAGCCATAGTTTCCCGTACCGGCAATCGTGGTGATGACGCCGCCGGCGACCCGTCGGATCCGGTTGGTGGCGTCGGCAACGTATAGGTTTCCGGCCGCATCGACGGCGACGGCCGAAGGGAGCAGCAACTGAGCCGTCGTGGCGGCAATGCCGTTGGCGGGCGAGGTGCCGCCGCCGACGAGGGTGCTGATGACCCCGCCGGGGGTGACGAGGCGCACGCGGTTGTTGAAGGTATCGGCGATGTAGAGGTTTCCGGCGGCGTCGACCGCAACACTGGAGGGCCGGTAGAGCGTCGCCGCGGTGGCTTGCCCGCCGTCACCGCTATGGAAGATACCTCCGTTGCCGGCGACCGTCGAGACAGTTCCGGCGGGTGAAACGCGGCGGACGCGGTGGTTGTCGGTATCGGCGACATAGAGATTGCCGGCGAGGTCGACGGTAGCCCCGGTGGGATTAAAAAGCTGGGCGCTGGTGGCGGTTAACCCGTCCCCGCTGAAGCCGGGTGTGCCGGTGCCGGCCATCGTCCGGATGACGCCGCCCGGGGCGATCGCTCGGATGCGGAAGTTGCTCGTGTCAGCGATATAGATCGAGCCACCGATGTCGGCGGCGACTCCATAGGGCTGGTAGAGCGAGGCGGTCGTGGCCGACCCGCCGTCACCGCTGGCGGTAGGATTGCCGTTTCCGGCTATGGTGGTGATGCCGCCTTCACTGACGCGCCGAATCCGATGGTTGGAGGCGTCAGCGACGTAGACGCCTCCAACCAGATCGATCGAAACGCCGTACACATCGCCGAACTGGGCGGCGAGCGCATTGCCGTTGTCGCCGCTGAAGCCCATGGTGCCGTTGCCGGCGATGGTGTCGATCGTTCCGTTCGGGGCGACGCGACGGATCCGGCGATTCCAACGGTCGGCGATGTAGACGTTACCGGCGGCATCGACTGCAACGCCGCGGGGATTCCACAGCATGGCCGAGGTGGCCGGGCCTCCGTCGCCGGCAAACCCCGCCCCACCGGTG
>CANNLB010000070.1 GCA_947505565.1 Acidobacteriota bacterium
TTAAGCTGGTTCGATCCAACGCTGGCTTCGCCGCTGGCGAAGACCGTTTCGGCGTTTCCGAATCTGACGGGTGGGTTGCGGTTTGTTGGGGTTGGCGGCAACGATCGGACCCAGTTCAACGGCGATTGGAACAACATCGCGCCACGGTTGGGCTTCGCGTATCAGGTGGATAGCAAGACGGCGATTCGCGGCGCGTTTGCGCAACTGTTTGGGCCCAGCACTCTGTCGGCGCAGGGGACCGTCGGCCCGCAGGGCTTCCGCGTCGAGACGCCGTGGGTCGCTACGCTGGACGGAATCACGCCATTGAATCGATTGCAGAATCCGTTTCCGGCTGGCTTCCAGCCCGTGCCGGGCTCCTCGCAGGGCGCGTTGACGGCGATTGGGAGTAACTTGGACGCTCCGCTGAGCAACACGAATACGCCCTACACGCTGCAGTATAACTTGACCGTGCAGCGGGAGTTACCCGGGGCGGTGCTGCTGGAAGCCGCGTTTGTCGGCAACCGAGGCCGGCAGCTATCGCGCGGCGGCGAGGGCGGCTTTACGCTGAATCAAGTCGACCCGCGATTCCTGACGCTGGGGAACCAGTTGAACCAATTGGTGGACAACCCGTTCTTCGGCCAGGGCGGCGGCGTGCTGGCGAACCGGCAGGTTTCCAGGGCGCAACTGCTGCGGCCGTATCCGCAGTTTGGGGCAATTTATCCGCTGTTCTCGCAGGGCGCGACATCGGACTATACGTCGCTGCAGACGACCTTCAGCAAGCGGTTTGCGAAAGGAATGGTGTTTGAAGGCAGCTACGTTTGGGCCAAGGCGATGGACGATGGCACGAGCCATCAGGACAGCACGAACTACAAAGCAAGTCGGGCGATATCGAGTGTCGATGTGCCGCATCGGCTAATTTTTAGCGGCGTGTATGAATTGCCGGTAGGTCGCGGCCGGCAGTTTGGCAGCGGCATGTCCCGGTGGGTGGACGCGCTGGTGGGCGGCTGGCAGTTGAATGGCATCGTGAACATTCAATCGGGTTCGGCGTTGGGCATCGGCGCCAACAACACGGCCGGGCTGTTTACCGAAGCGATTCGCGCGAACAACAACGGGACCAGCGCGACCTTGCACGTGGACGCCCACCAGCGGTTGGACCGGTGGTTCGACACGAGCGTGTTCAGCCAGCCGGCGCCGTTCACTTTGGGGAACATGAGTCCGCTCATTAGCAACCTGCGGAACCATCACATCAACAACGTGGACATGTCGGTGTTCAAGCAGTTTCAGATTCTTGAGAAGTTGAAATTGCAGTTCCGGGCCGAGGCTTTTAACGCGATGAACCGGGTCCGTTTTGGGAGCCCGAATACGAGCGTGACGGGCGGGGCTAATTTTGGCCGGGTAACGAGCCAATCGAACGACCCGCGGCAGATGCAGTTTGGGTTGAAGCTTATCTGGTAAAAAAAGACGATGCCGACACTGGCTTGTGCATTGTGTTGCTGGCCAGTGAGCGGGGTGTTGTAGCGCGGCGAAGGGGTCATGAGACATGTGACCTCGCCGCAGATGGAAAGTTGCTTGACGATGCGGAAGTCGATGCCACCGCAGACGTCGCAGCCGTAGGTGTGCTGGCGGTCGTGGCGGGGTTTGCGATGGGCGTTCTGGAGCAGTCCGCTGCATTGGTATTGGGCGCAGCCGAAGCGGCCGACGAAGTAGTAACGGGAGACGCGAGAGGCTAGGCGCATTTTCAGGCGTAGGCCGGGTTTTAGGAACAGAGAGTCCAAGCGTCAGCCGACCGTGGGCATTTTGGTTTCGACGATGCGGAGCGGCGAGGCGAGGAGTTCGACTTCGCCCCGTAGAGCGAGATTGGCGTTTTGCCGAGCGCGTCGGCCGGAACAGATTACAGGCCGAGTTCTTTGGACTGTCCGAACAAGTTGGCGGCCGTCAGGGCGAGAAGAAGAATCTTTGTCATGCCGAAGGGTTCGGCACCGGGGCGAAAAAGGTTCCGTGGCTATTCCCAGGGGCGCTTGGCGACGACTTGATCGCGGTCTTTCACGCGGTCATAAACATGGCCGCTGCAGGTGCTGCCGAGTGAAGTGTTATAAAGGCTGATGGCGCCGAGTGCTTCGGTGAGATCTTCCTTAAACGCATGGACGGCTTTAAGATGTTCGGCGAGTGCAGGGTGTTGGTGGCCGTCGGGGGTGAGGAAAAACATTTGATAGCCGCCATGCATGAGGCGGGCGACCTGCTTGCCGCTGAGAATGCCATGCTCGGCGATTTCGGCTTGTCCATCGGCGACCTCTTTGACGAGGGCGGCGCAGCCTTTGCGGGTGAGCAGATGCCCGCCGGTGAAGCTTTCGGCGGCAAAACCTTGGGCCTTGGCGGCGGCGAGGCGGTCAGCGAAGGTAGTTACTTTTTTGGGGGCGAGCTTGAAGAACATGTCTCTCCATTATAATCGGCGGGTGCGCTACATTCCCTACCTTGACGAAGGAACGACGACGGCCCGAGCGGCTCTTTATGACCGGGAGGGGAAACGACTCGCCATGGCGGCGATTCCGACGCCTTGCCGGTACCCGGAATCGGGTTGGGTGGAGCAGGACGCGAGCCAGATTTGGACCGCGCAACTTGATGCCGTGCGGCGGACGATGGCCGAGATAGGCGCGCAGCCCCTGGAGATTGCCGCAATTGGAGTCACGAACCAGCGCGAGACAACCGTGGTGTGGGATCGGCATACGGGCGTGCCAGTGGCACCGGCGATCGTGTGGCAGTGCCGGCGGACGGCCGAGCGGTGCAAGGCGTTGGCGGCTTCGAGCGACGGGGCTTGGGTGGCGGCGAAGACGGGCCTAGTGATTGACGCCTATTTTTCGGGCAGTAAGGTGGAATGGATTTTAGATCACACGGCCGGGGCGCGGGAGCGGGCCGAGGCGGGGGATCTGTTGTTTGGGAACATCGACTCGTGGTTGATCTGGAACTTGTCGGGTCGGACGGTGCATGTGACGGACCCGACGAACGCATCGCGCACGATGTTGATGGATTTGGCGAGTGGGGAATGGGATGACGCGCTGTTGCAGGTGTTTCGGATTCCGCGGAGCATGATGCCGCAGATTGTGCCTTCGAGCGCGGTTTGCGGGATGGCGGCGGCAACGGTGTTGGGGGCGGAGATTCCGATTGCCGGTATCGCGGGCGATCAGCAGGCGGCGCTGGCGGGCCAGGCTTGCTTCCGCAAAGGCCTGTCAAAAAACACCTACGGCACGGGCTGTTTCGCGCTGCTGCACACTGGGACGGAGATGCCGGTGTCGAAGAACCGATTGCTGGCGACGCGGGCGGCGGGGCTGGACTCGACGGCGCAGTTCGCGGTGGAAGGCTCCATATTTATCGCGGGCGCCGCGGTGCAGTGGCTGCGGGATAAGGTGGGTTTGATCGAGTCTGCACCGGATACCGAGCAGATCGCGATGTCGGTTCCGAACACGGGGGGCGTGTATTTGGTGCCGGCATTTGTGGGCTTGGGTGCGCCGCATTGGGACGCTTCGGCGCGGGCGAGTTTAACCGGGATGACCCTAACGACGGGTCGGAACGAGATCGTGCGTGCGACGCTAGAAAGCATGGCTTACCAGACGCGGGAGCTAGTGACGGCGATGGAGGCCGATAGCGGGGCACCGTTGACCGAGCTACGGGTGGACGGCGGGGCGGCGCAGAACAATTTTTTGATGCAGTTTCAGGCCGATATCCTGGGGCGGCCCGTGGTGCGGCCGAAGGATAGCGAGACGACGGCGTTGGGGGCAGCTTATCTGGCTGGTCTGGCAGTGGGCTTTTGGCAGTCACTGGCCGAGGTGGAGGCGTTCTGGCAAGCCGATCGCAGCTTTGAGCCGACAATGTTGGCGTCGGAGCGGGAAGGGATGTGGGCAGGTTGGCAGGCCGCAGTAGCCCAGACACGTTTCCGCTCACTTGTTAATTCTTAGTCCGATGTCGTGCAGCGGGGCATCTTTTCGGGTAATGTCCTGGTAGAGGTGTCGGTTCCATGAAAAAGACAATTACTGCGTTTGCCTTGATTGCCGTATCCGCGCTAGCACAGCGCGTGGAGACTGCGACGTTTCTCGCGGCCCTTTCTCCAGCGAATGAAGTTCCGGCTATTGTCGGCTTTGACGCTCGGGGTACCGCTCTGCTGTACGCCCACGTGCAGCGGGACGCGCAGGACCAGATCGTATCGGGATCGTTAGATTTCGTCGTCCTTTACACGTTTCCGGGAGAAGCGACGATAACAGGCTTGCACATCCATTCGGGTGCGGCGGGCGTAAACGCCCCGGTCACTATCAATACTGGTATCGCCGCGGGTGCGGCGTCGACCGACCTTGCTGCGCCATTCCGCGGCCAGATTGTGCGGCAGGCGCAAGTACTCTCGGGAGATATGGCGGGGGTGGCTTCTTTGCGGGGCTTGTTTGCGAATCCGGCTGGCTATTACGTAAATATGCATACGTCGGCTTACCCGGGCGGGATCATCCGCGGCCAAGTGATGGCGGCTGAGCGGGTGGTGCAATTGGCGCGGCTTTCGACGGCTAAGGAAGTTCCGGCGATCACGGCGGTGACGGCGAACGGAGTTGGCTCCATCGAAGCGGTGCGGTCCTATCAGGGCGGTCGGCTGGCAGCGGCTGTTGTGGTTTTCGATGTGGATTACCAAGTTCCGGGCGATGCTGTCATTACGGGCATGCACATTCACAACGGTGCGGCCGGGGTGAACGGTCCGGTGATCATCAACACGGGCATTGCAGCCGGCGCCAACTCAGTGTCGGCTTCTTCGACCGGGGCGGGGAATTTGTTCTACCGGGTCGAGGTGGGGACGGGCGTGCCAGCGCAGGTGGCGGCGCTTGAAGGTATTTTCGACAGCCCGTCCGACTACTATCTCAACCTGCATACGACAACATCTCCAGGCGGATTAATCCGTTCGCAACTTGCTGCTACCGAGGCGATTGCGTTCAGGACTACCATGTTGACTTCAAATGAAGTTCCGCCAGTCACGAGTCTGGGCGAAACGGCTTCGGGCAATGTTTACATCAATGCTCTGCGGGATCGGACGGGGAGCGTGACAGCGGCTCGGTTGACTTTCGATGTGAACCACCGATTTCCGGGGCCGGTGACGTTTACGGGCCTTCATATCCATGACGCGGCGGCCGGAGTCAACGGCCCAGTGTCGATCAACAGCGGCGTCGCGGCGGGCGACCGGAGCGTGGTTTCGGCTGCCGGTTTCGGCAACATTTGGCGGACGGTAAACGTGACCGGCGGGCAGGCATTGACGTCGCTCAATGCGCTGCTCCGCAGTCCTGAGAATCACTACCTGAACCTTCACTCGACGGTGAACCCCGGCGGAGTTTTGCGGGCGCAACTGGCGACGACGAACACGCGCATGCCGCGGGTGGTAGAAGTGATCAGCGCAGTGAGTGACCTGAACATGAAGACTGTGGCGCAGGGTGGCCAGTTCACGATCTTCGGTGAGGACCTGAGCAAGATTGCGACCGATCTCAGCGGCCTGGAAGGGCTGCAACTGCCGACGGCGGCGAATGGGACCTCCGTGACGATTGGCGGCATCCCAGCGCCGATTATCGCGATTGGGTATGAACCGAAGAACAACCCGTCGGGGTACATCGTGGCACAGGTTCCTTTTGAAGCACCGGCCGGCGAACATGACGTAGTGGTGCGGTCGGCGAATGGCGCTGCGAATGCCCGGAAAGTGACGGTGGCGGCAGTAGCTCCGGCAATGTTCTTTGATGCGGTCGGGGCGTTCGCGGTGCGGGCGCTGGATTTCTCGATCGTTCGTCCGGAGAGCGCGGCGAGGGCCGGCGAAACATTGGCGTTCGTGACGACCGGATTGGGTCAGACCCTTCCGGCGTTGGCGACCGGGCAGATTCCGGATGGAGCCAATGTGGCGGCGGCTACGGCATCGTTGACGATTGGCGGCCGCGCGGCGACGGTGTTGGGCACGTCGACGATTCCTGGCTACCCAGGCATCTACATCGTGTTGGCGAACGTTCCGGTGGGCGTGACCCCGGGATCAGTTCCGGTGATGTTACGGCTTGGCTCGGCGACAGCGAATGTGACAACGCTCGCCGTTCGGTAGGTATCATGGCAGTAATGCGAAACTCTTCTTGGAGCTGGCTAATACTCGGAATCGCATTACTAGCCCAAACGCCCCCCCCCCAAATGGCGGAGCGTCTTGCGACGTTCCGCAATCTAGGCAAAGCTTTTTACGAGAACCCGACGACGGGCAAAGAGGCTGTCGGAGAGTTCGAGAAGGCGCTGCGGTTGGCGCCGAACTCGCCTCGGGAACGGCTGAATATGGCGCTCGCGCTTCTGCGAACGGGTGAGACGCAGCGGGCGATGGCGGAGTTAGAAAAGGTGCAGCAGCAGGCTCCGAGGTTGCCGCACACTTGGTACAACCTAGGCATCCAGTGGAAAAGGTTGGGCGAGACGGAGAAGGCGCTCAGGCAGATGACCCGGTTCGCGGCTCTGGAGCCCGAGAACGCGGGTGGGCATTACAACCTGGGCGTGCTGCAGAAGCAAAGCGGCCAGACGGCCGAGTCGTTGGCTTCGTTTCGTCGGGCGGCTTCGCTCGACCCGAATATCTTCGCCCCCCATTTCCAGATGTTCAACCTGTATCGGCAGGCTGGCGAGAAGGAGAGTTCGGCGCGGGAGTTGGCGGCATTTCAGCGGATCAAAAAAGAGCAGGAAGGGTCGGCAATTCCCGAAGATATGGAGTGGAATTTCTTTTCCGAGATTTTGGATGATGCCGAACCGGTGCCTGCTTCGCCGAGCCCGGTGGAGCTGAAGTTCGTTTATGAGAAAGCAACGCCGCCGGCCAGCGAAGCCGTGGTTTGGCTCGATTACGACCACGACTACGACCTAGACAAATTTGTACTTGGGCCGCAGGTAAAGCTGCTGCGGAACCACGGCGAGGCGGGGTTTGTGGATCGAACGGCCGACTTTCCATTCGCCGAGTCGGCGGTGACGGGGGGGATGACGTTTCGGGCCGTTTACGAGACGAAGGGGATGGACTTGGTGCTGATCCATCCGAACAAGGGCGCCGTGCTGTATCGAGACCAGTTGGCGGGCAAGTATACAGCGGAGCCGTTGGCTCCGATAGGGTTGCCGCAGGCGTTTGATTTGGCGAACCGGGCAGAGATGGACCTGCTGCATGCAGACGGAATTTTGAAAAATTCGTTGGGCAAGTTCACGGCGATGCCGGGGCCGGGCGGGTTGACGGCGGCGGACTTGGAAGGCCGCGGAATGTTGGACCTAGTGACGGCGCGCGGGATTTTGCGGAACGAGGCCAACTATCGCTGGGCATCGCTCGTGACGCCCGCGGGATGGCCCGAGGATGTAACGGCGGTGACGAGCGCGGACTTGGATGGCGATGGACGGATGGATCTGCTGTTGACTACGAAGACCGGGTGGGTGCGGGCGCTAAATCGGTCGGTGCCGAAGGCGAACTGGATCCGGATCCAGTTGACCGGGGTGAAGAATTTGAAGCGTGCGCCGGGGTCGGAGGTGGAGGTGAAGGCCGGCGGACTCTATCAAAAAAGGCTGTACGATGGGCGGCCAATCACGTTCAATTTGCGGCAGTATAAAGAGGCGGACACGGTTCGGATCACTTGGGCGAATGGGCTGATTCAGAACGAGACGCGAGTGGTGGCGAACAAGGGGCACGAGTTCAAAGAGGCGCAGCGCCTTTCCGGTTCCTGTCCGATGATCTGGACTTGGAACGGCAAAGAGTTCGAGTACATCACGGACGTGCTGGGCGTCGCACCGTTGGGGGCCGCGGCCGGGGACGGGGCTTACTTCCCGGTGGACCATGATGAATACGTGCAGATTCCCGGTTCGTCGCTCAAGGCGCGAGACGGGGCGTACGAAGTCCGACTGACCGAGGAGTTGAGCGAGGTGGCCTATCTCGATGAGATCAAGTTGATCGCGGTGGACCATCGGATAGGCAGCGAGCTCTATACGAACGATAAGTTTAAGGCGCCTCCGTTTCCGGAGTTTCGCTTGTTCGGGGTGACGATGGCGGTACGACCGATACGGGCGCGGGATCATCGCGGCGCCGACGTGTTGGGGCGGCTGATCGCGCGGGACGGGGCTTACGTGGATGGTTTTCGGCGCGGCATGGACGGGATCGCCGAGCGGTCGCACGTCGAGGTTGATTTCGGCAAAGTTGCCGCGGACGGTCGGGCAATCCTGGTGATGAGCGGGTGGGTGGACTGGGCGGACGGGAGCACGTTTTTGCAAGCTGCGCAGGCGTCGCCGCAGGGGCTGGTGATGCCGTATTTGCAGGTGAAAGATAAGCAGGGCGATTGGCGGACGGTGATCGAAGATATGGGCATGCCGGCGGGCAAGCCGAAGACGATCGTCGTGGATCTGAGCGGAAGGTGGCTGAGCGCGAGCCGCGAAGTACGCGTTAGA